>JAQSWU010000042.1 GCA_029266475.1 Rickettsiaceae bacterium
CACATCAAGCCGGAGGATGACAGCGTGGAGGAGGGATGTGCACAGAAGGATAAAACTGCACGGGGACGGATTAAGCAAAATAACCTGAATTATGGATAAAAAATATATAGCGAACTTTCCACTAGAGTATGTCGTCATGAGATAGTGGTTGAATAATTGTGAGGATTTTATATACTTATTATATTATTGATATAATAGGTATGGATTATATGGTTCAAGCACATAGAAGGCATGATATTAGCGATAAGGTTTGGTCGAAGATAGAGAGTTATTTACCTGGGCAGCGAGGTAGTTGGGGCGGTGTTGCTAAGGATAACAGAACTTTTATAAATGCGGTATTATGGATATTAAGGACTGGGGCGCCGTGGAGAGATTTGCCATTGGATTACGGTGATTGGAAGAACACGCATAGAAGGTTTTGCCGGTGGCGAGATAAGGGTGTATGGGAGAGTTTATTAGAGGTGCTGCTATTTGAGGCTGACTTTGAATGGCTAATGATAGATTCGACTTTTGTCAAAGCGCATAAATCTGCAGCAGGAGCAAGAGGAGGAAGTCAGACGATAAGTCGTACAAAAGGGGGCTCAACACCAAGGTACATATGGCCGTGGATTCGCATGGTATGCCGATCAGAATTATTGTTACTGAAGGCTCCAGAAATGACTGTACTCAAGCTGATAGACTAATAGAAGATATAGATGCTGAAAACCTTATAGCAGATAAGGCTTATGATACAAACAATATAGTTGAAACAGCAGAGAAGTCAAGTATAAACCCTGTAATTCCCTCTAAAAGAAACCGAAAAACTCAAAGAGATGTTGATAGTTACTGATATGCTTTAAGGCATATCATAGAAAATACGTTTCAGAAATTTAAGGAATGGCGTGGAATAGCAACAAGGTATGCTAAAAACACTTCATCATTCATCGCAGCTCTACAAATAAGAGTAATTATAATGTGGGCCGAAATCTCCTGACGATATACCCTAGTTATACAATGAAACGGAGGGATATTTCGGTTGTGCGCTAATTGATGCTTAGAGAGTATAATTATAATTAGTTAGTAAGGATACTAAATTTCTGCTTTCAGCTTCTAAAGTAACATTAATAGAGTGAATGGTTTCGTTATATTCTAAAAATGGGATTGGTTGATGCCAATGCTGAAGAGGATAATAAGGAACTAATCTATCAGAATCTATTCCGTGATCGATACCATTTGCAAGGCTCCACATTAATTCCATTCCTTCTAATTGTTCTGTAAGCATATGGGTGCAACCTATTGTCTCCTCTTCTATAGTGATAGTTTTTAAGGATTCCGTTTCTTCCTGATAATCATCTAAAACAAGTATTTCTATTGCTTCTTTAAGCATATTTATACTACTTAACGGAGAAGATGCTTCTTTTAACGATCCAAACATTATAGAGATAAAAGATGCAAGTCCTGCACCTGTATGAGTAAAATCTATTATAACAGTTTTCTGTTGAAGTGATTCGTATCTCTTAATTATATCTATACTATTTAAGCCTAATCTACCTAAGAGATCAATATAACACTTAATTTGTTCAGAATAGGAAGAAAGGTTGCTAAAAGATACTTCATATATAGCATGGACAGGTTTATCATAAGCTTCTCTCTGTTCTTTTATAAGGCGATAAAAGTTACTAGAAAAGGGAATATATCCGAATTCTTGGTTGAAATTAGAATATGGTTTATAAATACTTAAGTATTCGGCTGCCTTTACGATCCACGCAGGGCTCTGTCCTAAGGAAAATATCTTGGCATTAGGAAAAGCGTACATTATCTTTGATGCTGATTCTACTATATATTTAAAATATACAGGAAATACATACCAGGGCAACTTGGATTGTAATTTTAAGCTAAAAAGAGAAGAGAAATCGCCTATTGTATCAATAAAATCCTTGATAATTTCAAAATTAGAATCATCCTTTGAAATTGTTGAAGCTATTTCTACTCTAAAATCATATAAACCATTTTCTTTTTTTTCAATTATTCCATTTGTCTCTTGGATAATTTTTTTCCTCAAAGACTCATCAAAGAAATTATTGAATAAACTTTGGTTTAAAAGATTAGGTAATTCTTTTATCTTATAGGCTGCTAATTTATGGTTAGAGTATAAAATTACTAACCTTGGTTCTACCGTATTTATAATAGTATAAATCTCTGAAATTATTGTTCCTTCTAATGTATTAATAAATTTTTTGATTAGCATAGACCTTGTATATAAAAATTAACGCGCAAGTATTGATACAATATTAAAATTATTTTGTCCATATGTAAATCGCTCACTTGCACTACAACCAAAGGATCTATTTTGAAGCAGCCATATAGACGTAAGCTTTATCCTTATCTCTCTATCCAGTTTATGTTACCTCCGCTGAGCTTTGGAACGGAAAATTTTGAAGTTAGCCAGAGCCTAAAGTTATCATTACTGACAAGCTAAAGAATTATAATAAGTCTGTTAGCAGTGTGGGCAAATATCTCATGACGACACTCCCTAAGTAATTTTTACTTAATCATTTTAGCTTCTAAAATAAGGTCAAAGTCACCAGAAAAATTTCCTAAAGCAGAATTTCAAGAAAATGAATTTATTTACTAAAATGTATTAAGATACACATAACCACAAAGATTGCAGCGATTATACATATTGCAGGATAAAATAATGCATTCACTGCAAGCAATAATAAAATCAAATTACAGAAAGCAATTTTAAGAGTGACTTCCTTATGCGACATTCCCTTTTTTACAGCTTGTTGGAAGAAGTGGTTCAAATGTGGTAGCCATACTTTTTCCCGTTTTATAATTCTTATAAGTAATGTACCGCCCCCATCTGCTATATAATATAAGCTAGAAATAGCGCTTGCAACAAAAAGCCTTTCTCCGGATGCAGCAATCAATACCAGACAAAGTCCAAGTAAGAACCCTAAAGAAATACTGCCGACATCTCCTAAAAATACGCTAGCTGGTGACCAGTTATAGATTAGAAAACCGATTGAACAAGCTAGGGTTATTAGAGCAATCATCATAATGAAAGTAGGATGGTAAATTACGTCGCTTCTAAGAATTGTTAGAGTAATTATTGCGATAGATAAGTGGATTGACTGCATAGAGGTGATCCCATCTATACCATCTAAAAAATTATAAATATTGACAAAGCCGGCAAAACCTATTGTTGCCAGGGTAAAATCTAGCCATGTATCGAGCTCGCCGTGGAATAAATTATTGGGGTATAGGAAGTTATAAAGTGCGTAACTGGCCACGAATAAATGTACAACAAGCCGCAAGAATGCATTAGTTCCCTTTATATCATCATAGAAAGAAACTAAGGCTAAGAAAGTAAGGTATGGTAGTAAACGAAAAGAGTAATTGGATTTGAAAATTAAATCAAGGTAGATAAAGCCTATAGTAAAGATTAAAAATATGGCTATTCCGCCCCCGCGCGGAGTTGCCTTTTTGTGGCTTCTACGGTTACCAGGCTGGTCAACAATCCCATAGGAGTTTAGTAATTTAATAGCAAATTTCGTCGCCAGAGCTGTAAGAACTGTACAGAGAACAAAAAAAGTAAGGGTAAAATATGCTATGTTCATCATATTAACATATTTGATTTAAAACTGTAAAAGCTATCTTTTGTGACTATAACATGGTCATGCACCTGGACGTTGATTGTGGCGCAGGCGTTTACTATCTTTTTAGTCATTTCAATATCGAGTTTACTTGGGTTTGCATTGCCGCTTGGATGATTATGAACAAGAATAAGCGCACTTGCTCCATGAAATAATGCACGTTTAACTATTTCCCTAGGATATACTTGGATCTGATCAATTGTTCCACTTTCTTCAGGCTCATCGGCAATAAGAATATTTTTAGTGTTGAGATATAGCACTCTAAACTGTTCTATAGCCTTGTGGCCTTGCGTAACCATTAAGTAATCCATGAGAGAGCTCCAAGATTGCAGTATAACTTTATTCTCTATTTCCTTCTTTAGAACCCTAGTAAATATGCCTTTCACTAATTTTAATATATATAATGTAGAAGGGCCCACATCCTTAACTGCCAACAATTGCTCAGGTTCGGCGTGAAAAACTTTGGTAATAGTACCAAATTCTTTTATCAGCCTCTTGCTTAGAGGTTTTACGTCGCCTCTTGGTTTAGAGAGAAAAAGGAGCATTTCAAGCAATTCTTGATCACTGAATACTTCAGCATTATTCTTTAAGAATTTTTCTCTTAATCTCTTGCGATGACCTAGAATATGGGCTTTATCATCTATTTCATTGTCTAGCATAAGGTGGGCAAGTTAGATTCTTAGGTGATAAGGTGAATATCTCATAGCCATCAGAGGTTACTCCTATAGTATGCTCGAATTGAGCAGATAAGGATTTATCCCTAGTTGTCACGGTCCAGCCATCTAATTGACTAACCAAAGTAGCATAGTGACCTGCATTTACCATTGGTTCGATTGTAAAGAACATACCTTCTTTAAGTACCATTCCTGTTTCAGGTTTTCCGTAATGTAATACGCTGGGCTCGGTATGAAAGATTCTTCCGATACCGTGGCCGCAAAAGTCTCTTACTACCGAATAGCCATGCTTCTCAGCATATTTCTGAATAGCATGACCGATATCGCCAAGATAGGCTCCAGGTTTCACTTGTTCAATACCAAGCATCATCGCTTCATATGTAACTTGCGTTAAGCGTTTTGCTTTAACTGGAACGTTACCGACATAATATATACGGCTTGTATCGCCATACCAGCCATCAACAATAACGGTAACGTCGATATTAATTATATCACCGTCTTTTAGCTTTTTATCGTTAGGTATACCATGACATACTACATGGTTTATAGAGGTACAGATAGACTTTGGAAAGCCGCGATAATTAAGGGGAGCGGGAATCGCTCCGTGACTTACTATATATTCATGGCATAAATCATTTAAATAATTAGTTGTAACCCCTGGCTTAACGTAATCTGTTATGTAATCAAGAACCTCAGCTGCTAGTCTGCCAGCCTTACGCATTGAAGCAAAATTTTCTTTAGAATGTATAGTAACCATGTATAATTTAACCCTGGGCTCCAGATATGTTTTCTATTAAGTTCATGCCCATAATACTATAGCCACTATCTACATAATGAATTTCACCTGTTACGCCTGAGGACATATCACTTAGTAGATAAATTGCAGATTTCGCTACATCCTCTTGCGTAGTGTTCCTCTTGAGCGGAGAAACTGATTCATGTATTTTAAGCATGGTTCTAAAATCACCAATACCACTTGCTGCTAAGGTTTTTATAGGGCCAGCAGAGATAGTATTTACTCGAATGTTCTTCGGACCTAAATCGGCAGCTATATACTTAACACTTGCTTCTAAAGCTGCTTTGGCTATGCCCATTACGTTATATGATGGCATAACTTTGGTAGAGCCATGGTAAGTTAAAGTTAATATGCTACCGCCATCCGTCATAACGTCTTCTGCGAGTCTTGCTACCTCAGTTAATGAGTAACAAGATATATGCATAGTGTTCAAAAAGTTTTTTAAAGTTGTATGGATATATTTACCCCTTAACTCTTCTTTATCGGAAAATGCTACAGCGTGCACTATAAAATCTAATTTTCCCCACTTCTGCTTGATTATTTCAAATAATCTCTTAAGCGATTCTGAGTCAGTAACATCGCAAGGCTCTACGAATGTTGAATTAATACTCTCTGCCAAAGGTCTTACCCTTTTTTCTAAAGCTTCACCTTGAAAAGTAAAAGCCAGCTCTGCACCGCTTCTATGCGCAAGCTCGGCAATAGCCCAAGCAATCGACATATTATTAGCGACACCCATTATTAAGCCTCTCTTTCCTGCTAAAACTTTACTATTAATTACATTTTCCATATGCTTCACCTTTAAAAAAAACTTCTTTTGGAGAATATCATGATGTATATTTTTGTAAACAATAATTTATAGGAAACATCTAAATATGCTCAAACCATATAAAATAGAAAACACTGATTCAGCGAGCAGGATTTCTTGGCTATTTTACCTAAAGCCGGAAAATAGAATTCCGCTATTCTTGAGCGGCTTATTATCAAGCTTTGCCTTTGCTCCTAGTTTTTTCTTTCCATTTATGATAATTGGTATATCGATATTATTATATTATATTAAACATGCCGGATGCTCAAAAGCAGCATTTTTTGCAGGCTGGATTTTTGGATTTGGCCATTTCTTAAGCGGTTTATATTGGATATCTCTTGGTGTTGCGGTATATATTGAGCAATTTTGGTGGGCTTTGCCTTTTGCCCTATGCGGTTTACCTATAATCCTTGCTTTTTTTATAGCGTTTCCAGCTTATCTTACGTATAAAGCGCAGCCTAAAGCTAACCTAGTACTCGTATTCATCTTCAGCATATTATTTATTTCACTTGAATGGGTGCGTTCTTGGATTTTTACAGGCTTGCCTTGGAATCTTGCAGGCTATAGTTTATGCTTCTCAGAAAGGATGCTGCAGCTTGCAAGCATTACAGGCGTTTATGGCCTAAGTTTTCTAGTGATATTCATTTCTGGTAATCTATATTTTATTTACGTAAGAGATAAAGAAGGGTGGATTGTACATTCTCTCTCCTCTTTGTTTCTTTTGCTAGCTATCTGCTATTTCGGAGAAAAAAGGTTGCAAGAGAATCCTCCCCTTTTAACTGATATAAGCGTGCGGCTAGTGCAGCCAAGCATTCCGCAAGAGGCAAAATGGGACCATAGGAAATTATATAAGAATATGGAGCTTCATGCTGAACTAACGAAAATAGATAATGATCAAGCTGATCGTTTTAACCCAGATTTGGTTATATGGTCTGAAGCTGCTGTGACACTTCCACTAAATAGGCCTAGGATTAAATCTATACTTACCAATGCAATCTCTGAGCAAACTATACTTATAACGGGTGGGGTAAGTGAAATATATGAACCCAATAATGACCAAAATAGTCTTCTAGAAGAATATAGGCTTTATACATCTTTCTATGGAATTAATGCTAAAGGCCAAGTACTATTCAATTATAATAAAGCTCATCTGGTTCCTTTTGGAGAGTATATGCCTTATAAAGAAGTTTTAGGGTTAAAAAAAATTACAGCAGGTTTCATAGATTATTCCCCAGGGGATAAAGAGCAAAATGTACATTTCAACATTAGAGGGAGAACACTATATATACGCCCTTTAGTATGTTATGAAGCAATATTTCCAGATGAAGCTAGAGTTAAGGATCCCCGTATTAGTTTATTTATAAATATTACCAATGATTCCTGGTATGGGCGTTCAACTGGTCCTTATCAGCATTTCGAAATTTCAAGGATGCGCGCAATCGAAAATGGGATTCCGATGATAAGAGTTGGGAATAATGGTATTTCCGGTATAATTGATCCTTTAGGGAGAGTGATTTTTAAGACAGAATTAGATGAGATTAGTGCTACAGATGGCTTTATTCCTAAGAAAATTGAACAACAAACCTTATATTCCATTTACGGTAATTTTTGTATAATAACTTTATTATTATTTACAATTATTGTATCATATTGTATATATGTTCTCTGTAAAGCGATAAAAATAAGAAGGATATGGTTGAGGACTTAAGCTATTCAAATGTAACTAAGGCTCGGGTTGATTCAATTGACGAGCATGTTAGTAGACAATTAAAACAAAGAAGGTTATTACTTGGTATTAGCCAACAAGAGGTCGCGCGTGCGCTTGGACTTTCTGTTCAGCAGATACAGAAATATGAAACAGGGGAGAATAGGCTGTCGAGCAGCAAATTGTACCAAATAGCAAAGTCTCTTCATGCTCCTATTGAATATTTTTTTGAAGGTTTAGATGTAGAAAAGCATTCAGCCTTTGCTGAAGAAAAGGTTTCTTTTGATTTTGAGAATAACGATTTTCCTGAAAAAGAAATATTGAACTTAATAAATGCTTTTAGAACAATTAGCGATTCAGCTGTGCGCAGACATATAATAGAGCTTGTAAAGTCTCTTGCAAAGCAATAAAAATTGGCTAAGTATAGTGAAATTAGTTGAGTTGTGGTATTAGAAATAACGAGCGCAGCGTATGAGTAATACGTAAGCGAAGAATGACGACGTACCACACTTTAAATAAATTTACTATAGGTATAAATGCGAGACGCTTACCTACTTTTTTCATATCTTCTTTTCCAGTTTTCAAGGTAAGCTTTAGCAATTTCAGGATTATTAATCATTATTACATTATCGGCGTTGCGCTTATCAGCAGCGCGAGTAAAATTATAGCTTCCAGTAATAACCTTTTCTTTATCTATAATAATTACCTTATTGTGAGCAAATCCGCTCACATAATCAATCTTTACGTTAATGCCGTAAGCTTTAAGCATATGGTACCTGGAATTTTTCTCTTCAAGCTGCGTTCTATCAAAGAGGATATATACCTTAAGGCCGCGTTTATGAGCTGCTATAATCTCATCCGCAATGATCTCGGACGTAAAGCTAAAAGCTTGCATAAATATGGACTCTTTTGCTTGATGTATTTCTTTTGCGATAAGCGCTCCACAGCCAGCAGGAGGTGTGAAGCAGACATTAACCTCTCTGGTAGGTTGGCTAGCTGAAAGCCATTCGCCTTTATCGAATTCGTAATACTCAAAGCCTGCCAAAAAGCCTAGGAAGAATACAGCTAAATGTGGTAGGCTGGAGATTTTATTAAATGTACTTCTGCTTAAGGTTACTTTTCTCCTGACCATATATCCGTCTCTTCCTTTTTATAATTGCTTATGTCACACGTATTAAAATCATAAAAAGCTTGCTTTGCAAAGAACTTTCTTAAAAAATTATTTGACTTTTTGCGCTCCATTCCGTATTTTGTCAGATGACATAGTGTCATAACTTATAGCCTACGATAAGTCTTAGGCTTTTTCTTGGAAAGATTTTTTAAGAAAACCCAGTAATTGGGATAAGCTCATATAATTAATTAATTAAGGTAAGTAGTAAAGTGACAAAAGTTTTACAATCAAAATTTAAAGTAAGTAGAAGACTTGGTGTAAGTGTTTGGGGTGATGCAAAAGATGCTATCCATAAGAAGAATTATGGCCCAGGTCAACATGGTGCAACAAGACAAAAAGAGTATTCTGACCATGGATTACACTTAAAAGCTAAGCAACGCTTAAAAAACTTCTACGGCCGTATCACAGAGAAACAATTTAGAAATACTTTCAAATTAGCTTCTAAAGCTAAAGGAAACTCTGCTGAACTTTTTGTAGGGTTACTTGAGAGAAGGTTAGATGCACTTGTTTATAGAATGAAAATTGCACCAACAATTTTCGCTGCAAGACAGTTAGTTTCTCATGGTCATATCACTGTTAATGGTAAAAGAGTAAACATCCCTAGTGCAAGAGTTAAAGTTGGAGTTGACGTAGTTTCAGTTGCAGAAAAATCTAAACAACTGCCAATTATCCTTGAATCAGTAGCTAGAAATGACAGAAAAGTTCCGGATTACATTGAGTTTGACGAAAAAGATATAAGTGGTAAACTTACAAGGTTACCAATTACTTCGGACGTACCTTACCCATTCGAACCAGATTTAAACTTAATCGTTGAGTTCTACTCACATTAATATAGAGTACACTATAAAGGCCTTCTCATCACACTGCAACTTTATGTGCGATGATAGAAGGCCTTTATTATTTAACCTGAACTATTTATTTATATTTACTTTATTCGAAAAGCGGCTGGAGCGACGGTTTCATGCGGGCTGGAGAGCTGTTTTAAAAAAACTTCAACCATAGGTTCCAATTTTTGCCCCCCTATATTTTTAAGGTCATCTTAAGCTTATATCTTAAAGATCAAAAAGTTTAAGATTTTTCCTCCGTCTGATTATTACAATATAGTTTTTTCTATACTAGCATAATTTAATGCTACCACTTTCCTTTTTTTAACCATTATTATAGGTTTTTTATGCCGCTAAAATCAATATTAGGTTTACAACCTTTGCACGCATCCTTCTCCAATCTTATTTCTTGCTCTATTAAATATAGTGAAATTAGTTGAGTTGTGGTACTAGAAATAACGAGCGCAGCGTATGAGTAATACGTAAGCGAGGAATGACGACGTACCACACTTTAAATAA
>JAQSWU010000076.1 GCA_029266475.1 Rickettsiaceae bacterium
TTTAAATGTTAAGTATTAATAGGGTGGCGAGTAGGGTTGAAATACTCTTATAATATTCAATCATAATATTTTGGCCTTGCCTACTATATTTCAAAAAAATAAGGGGGGGTTAAAATTTACTACCATAGGTTGAAATATTGTAATATAGGTTAATATATTAATTAGTATAATAGTTCGAATAAACTGATTATATCGACTTGACTAAAGCAGGAAATTCGTTACGACTCGATCTGTAAGTTGTTGTTTTCAAAGAGTTTTGATCTAAAATATGTCTCTGAAGAATTAACTGCAAGATCAAGCCGTAATAATTGTAATTTTACCTGGAGTGACCGGTATCTCGCTTTGGATAAAAGCGTACATCTGGTTTAGCGCTCTGGCTTTTTGCCTTATTAGCCTCAAGGCTAGCTTTTACTATCGCCTGCATACAAGATAATTCCTCACTATTCATAGCATGATTATGCTTTAATTTTTCTAATGTTCGGTCTCGTATTTCATTTAAAATTTTTAGCTCATTCATGTCTTGAACTCTAACAGCCCAGCCCTTCTCGATTGCTTTATTAATTTCCTGTTCTTTAACAAGCATGTCTTCAAACCATTGAACATCTCTAACCGATTTTTTCTGCTCTGAAGGACTTGGCTGTCTAGGAGTATCCTTTTTTACATCGGCTTTCTCTTCTTCTTTTTGCATGAATGAGGTTTTATCTTTCTGCATGAGGTTTTGCTTAATAGTCTCAAACTTTTTTATGTTCTCATCACCAGCTATTTCGATTATTTCTGAGTTTAAACTGTTACTGAATCTTACATATATTGCTGAGTCAGGAACTCCATTTTTTCCTAGGAATTCCCTAAGATTTTTCACTGAATCTGGGGTTAGGTTTTTTGTAGGATATCTAACTACAGTTAGAGTTCTACCATCTGGGGTTTGAGCGCGGGCTTTATCCCAATTTTCAGCTATAATATTTTGAGGTTTAATATTATACTTTGTTGGAAAAAACTCCTTTTGTTCCTTTTTATTATTATCTTTGCTCTGTTGTTGTTTCAATAACTTATCGTATTTTTGTCTCTTTTCTTCATCACTTAGCACTTCATAGGCTTCGTTAACAAGTTTAAACCTATCGCCTCTAATTGTTTGACCAAGTAGCTTGTCTGGATGTACTTCTAACGATTTTTTTCTATAAGCTTTTTTAATTTCCTCCGGAGTTGCTGAATTGTCGACTCCGAGGATTTCATAGTAATTTTGTGCTTTATCTTTTGCCATTATTAATCTCCATCTTTACAGTTAACTATGTTTCCACAATTTAGTGATGTTTTAAAGTTATTAAGCTTATAACAATAACATATAAATGTTAACAAGGCGTTAACGTGCTGAGACGTCTAATAAAACCAATTATACAAATAATTTTCGATTTAGCTTTTGTGGCAAATAACTTCTTAAATTTGAAAGTTGTTAGCTGTGCTAACCAAATATGCTATATTACTGAATTTAGGCTGGTGGTGCACAATAGTTAAAATGATTCGTTTGTATTTGTTCGCTACAAAATGGCTCATAAAATTTATTTTGCCATTTTTGGCGATGATATTTTTCATGATGACGGTAACCACGACTACAGTGTAAAAAAAATAGGGGGGGGGTCAAAAAATTGCTACCTTAGGTTGAAACCTTGTAATATAGGTTAATAACTTTCATTTAATAAGTTAATAAATTAACTTGTTTTACTTAGAGCTCTGGAACAAGAGGTCGTTAAAAATCATCTTATGGGTAATTGCCTGCCTTCTACAGTTTTATATTTAGGCTTGACTGTAACTGCAGCGTATATCTAAAGTCTTCTACAAAACCTTAGGAACTCGTATATGCTTTAAATCCAGGAATAGGCCTAAAGTTAAGCCTAATAAGGCTTGCTATTAGAAGGTATAATGAAATTAGTTGAGTTGTGGTACGAGAAATAACGAGCGCAGCGTATGAGTAATACGTAAGCGAGGAATGACGACGTACCACACTTTAAATAAATTTATTATAGATGCTAAACAATTTTCTGGTATTCAATTGCAATCTTATTGACCGCATAAACCCAAGCGATACAAACTACAATAAATACTAACGCCATGAATGGTGAGATTGTGTTATATGTGGCATATGGGAAGATAGTGAACAACATAGCTTGAACAAGGCCACTTGAGGATTTACCAATTTTCGAGCTAACCACGTCTACTGCTGCTTTCCCTTTGGTACGAAGCTCTTCATCAAGCGGTATATAGAGCATTTCTCTTGAAGTATCCCATATGGAATATTTAGTACCTTTAGCAAGTATGTTCTGTATAGCTCCTATAAAGACCGCAAGAGCAAGCGGAGACATTATAATCAAGCCATCAAGCGCGCTATGAACCTGTTCATCAAATACTACTAAAATAAAGAATAAACTACCTGTTACCATTATAACTAAAGGGGTAATAAGGGCTGCTGTCAGCCAGCTATAGCGACGCATTATATTATTACCTACTATTGTTAATAACATAATTGTAATGCCAGTCCACATAATATAAAGACTGTTGATCTCAGCATATTGGTTGAGCGTTGGATAAAGTTCTTTAATTTTTGCTTTCCATACTGCTTCAACAAGATTCATAGTAAGGCCAAAAGCTGCTGAGCATATTAGCATTAGCCACAGATATTTAGAAGATGCTATATATCTAAAACTGTCTAAAATGCCCATTTTTTCTTTAGTGCTCCTCTCTTTTTTAGCCTTTTTATAAAATGTTGGGTCCGATAATATATTATTGCATAAAAATTTAACCATTCGCTCTGAAATCAAGCTGATAACTACAATGATTGCAGTAGAGACTTGGATTAGCAAAACTTTGCTGTCGGTTGAAAAGAATTTTGCCGCA
>JAQSWU010000043.1 GCA_029266475.1 Rickettsiaceae bacterium
ATTTGTTTTATTGAGAGTTGTCCTTCTTTATAGAGGGCGGCTGCGGCATATGATGTAGACTCTGCTTGAGGGGAGAGACCTTTAGGACGTCCTCCAAGCTTTCCTCTTGCTCTCGCTGCAGCCAGGCCTGCATTAGTACGTTCTTTTATTATGTCACGCTCAAACTCTGCCAAAGATGCAAATATATGGAATATAAGCTTACCGCTAGGAGAAGTTGTGTCAATATTCTCTTGTAGCGACTTAAAATGGATACCTTTAGAGTTTAGATCTTGTATGGTTGTAACGAGATCTTTTAAGCTTCTACCAAGCCTATCGAGTTTCCATACTACAATAGTATCACCTGAGCGAGCGAATTTGAGCATTTCATTAAGGCCTGGTCTATCAAACTTACCGCCAGACAGTTTATCCGAGTAAAATTCTGTACAGCCTGCAGCTGTTAATGCATCGAATTGTAGATCGGTCTTTTGATCTTCAGTTGAGACTCTTGCATAGCCTATTATCATAGCAATTATCTAATATAGTGAACTTTTACATTTTGAGGCAGGGTAACCTTTTCCCAAGCTTTATCGGTAGTATATATTTCTCGTCCCAGGTTTAGGGCTGTAGCAATACAAGCTCTATCAGCTAAAGATAGCCCGAACTTTTGAGTATCCTGAATCAATGTACCTGCGAGGAAAGATATATCATAGTCGTAAGGGATAATCTCTGGTATGATCTCTTCAATGATACTTTTAATTTCGTCTTCTGGTACGCCTTCTCTTGCAAGAACAGATACTACTTCTGTAACATTTACCATAGACATGGAAGAGTAGGGTAGTAATTTCTCGATTTCCTCATAGCCTGTTTCTTGATTGATGATGGCAAGAAGGGCGGAGGAGTCATATATAACTTTATTCATGGTTTCTATCCTTGCTACGAATTTCTTCTAAACCTTCTAGTAAGGAACGGTTAGTATATTTACGAACTTTGCTACGAATTGCTTCGAGGCTATTTTTATAAGAAGTTATCGTAATTTCATTATTGTGGTATTTTAGGATTACCTCGTCACCTGATTTGACTTCTAATAAGTTCCGTAGTTTAACTGGTATAGGTATCCTACCATTAGCGTCTATAGTGGTCTTTTGTATAAGCATATAATTATTACCCTTAAAGCATGAATAAATATACTATGGCATAAAAATACTAGATATGCAATAACAAAAGATAGCGAGCAACGCACCAAAGGATATAAAAGAGCAATAAGTGGCATGTATGTTTACATAAGTCAGTAAAGACATAGAAAAGTATAAGTAGATAATGTATAACAGATAAGTATAACAATTTATGTAGGTTTCAAGGTGGTAACAAAATTTGAAACTGGATTATACTAAAACGGTCGTTTTTGTATAATCACTTTAAAACTTACTGTTGACAAAAGGCACACATTATAATATAGTTATATATTATGGATAAAGAATATGAATTTGAGTTTTCGGTAGAGAAGAATTTGAAACTTAAAAAAGAAAGAGGAATCTCTTTTGAAGAAATAATAGCATTAATTGATAATGGATCTCTAATCGATATAGTCGAACATCCTAATAAGGAACAATATCCGGATCAGAAATTCTATATAATAGATGTAAGTGGTTATGTTTATTTAGTTCCTTTTGTAAGAAATAAAGAGAAAATTTTCTTAAAAACAATTTTCCCTAGTAGGAAAGCCACAAAGGAATATTTAAAGAGCAAAGAGGAAGAAAACTTATGAGTTATATGGATAAAGAGACTTGGGAAATAATCAGTGAACTCGAACAAGGGAAGTTAAAATCTTCATTAGATGTGCAGGCGGAAAAAAAAATTGCTATGAAGGCTGCCGAAAGTTTTTTACGTAAGGACAGTAGAATTAATATTAGGTTATCGAATTTTGATGTTACTTTGTTAAAAAGAAAGGCTGCAGAAAAAGGGTTACCGTATCAAAGTCTAATTTCTAGCGTACTACATAGATTTGCTACTGGTAGGCTAGATCCTTTAGAATAAACGTTATTGCATAATATAAGGCTAAACTTAATAAAATTAAATAAGGTTTGAGTTTATGTATGTATGGATTTTTAATCAGCAAGAAGGTTGTTAGGATATTGTGCCATAAAAGTTACCTTGTTCTGTTTAACAATTCAATATAATACTAGCATTATGCTAGTATTATATATACTAGTCAACCTATTTTGAAACTTTCATAAGTAAAGATAGTCCCTAAAATCAAGAGGAAGTTTTTCATATCATGCAGCTAGGTCAGATAGGTTTCCTACTACTACAAGGTCGCCAGGAATATTAATGCCTGTTGTAGTATCGGCTTTAAAAACTTGTTCAGTAAAAAATACATTAGCTTCAGCAAAGTAGTTAAGCGAACCTAAATTGATTTGAACTCTTGGCTGGGCATCATTTACACTTTGTTTTATAGAATCGTTTAAGCCGGTATTAACCTCATTTCTAGGCCACCAATCACCAAACTTATATGGAGCTCCTATATTTTCTGTTGTAAATTCAGTATTATCGACTCCAATATTAATATTTAACGTAAAAGCGTCATCAGCAAGTGAACTAACGTCTTTTAAGCCAAAAGATTTATTTAATTCTGCTTTAACTCTAACTCCGCCCCCCGAAGAAGTATCGCTAGAGTGATTTCCACTCCCAGGCGTATAATTATGTGAATAACTCTCAAATATGAAGTCTTGTGTCCATTTCCAACTAAAATTTATTTGGTCTTTAAAGAAATTTAAGAATTGTGGGTTTTTATTATAATCAATTACCATTTCCGTACAGTTAAAAGATGTTCCGTTACCCCAAGAATCATGGTTATCATAATTAAAACTGTGCGTATAATTTGATGGAGATAATTTAGCAGTGATACCATTAATAGGTTGGTTGTTGATATCTAAATTAACAAAATTTATAGGATAATGGAAAGCAGGTTCTATATATAGTTTTTCAATTAATTGTTTCGAAAAAATTATACTACTACTATGATTTTGCGGTATAGGCAACATTTCTGTATTATGTGGTTTAAAATAAGGGTGTGGATCTCCTTGGTCATGGCCTGATTCCTTGGTCTGGACCCAAACATTAAGTATACCATCATTAGCTTCAAGTGCTTGTGATGTAAAAACAAAGCTTTTAGGTGTGAGCACCACTTTATCTTTAATACTATCACTCGTAAGCTTAATTATGTTATAATTTACTACCTCAGTTTGAAGAGCAAATGCGTTTTTTAAGGAAGTTAATAAGGTTCCTTCTGCGGGATTAGCAGGTGCTGGTTCTATTTTGAACGAGGAGCCAGCTTCTTTAATATCAAAATGTAATGCTATAGAAGCGTGATCTTTGTCACCGAATTCCACTACTTTTCCTGCTTCAACATGGTTATTATCATTTCCTTTAATGCTTGTGAGTTGAACGGTAGAAATTAATGTATATCCAAGAGGAAGGTTTTTTTGTGGTAAAACTGTACCATCTTTTAATGTGATTTGAGAATAAGAATCTTTTTCTATAGGAAATTTTAATACACAAGCATTTGAGACCCCTTCAATAAAACTGAAATCTGGCGCTCCAAACTTTATATAAAAATTTTGCGTATATGGCTCATCAGTTATTGGATCCGTTTCCTGCGAAGAAAAATTAACTATCTGTGAAAGGGTAGTTTTTTGGTGTTCTCTATGCAATACCTGGTTTAAAGCTGCTAGCTTATAGCTACATAAAACATCCCATTTGTTAGTAGATGATAAGATATCGCTAGACATTGTATTGATTAACTCATCATAAGTTGGTTGTTTAAGATTAGGCATAGAAATTCTCCATTTTATATTAATACTAAACTTTAATTAAGACGCAAAACCACTACATATACCATCAAATACTAAATCTATTCTATCAACCCCGCTAATTTCTAATCCAGGGTTATCAATAGGATCAATAGCAATAGTCCATGTAGTAAAGGGACTCATAATAGGCTGTAGATTTTTACTTTCATCAGCAGAAACATTAATGCTAAAATCAGGATCAACATTAATATCTGAACGGTCGTTTAGATTATATTTAAACGGCATAGTGTAATGTGGATGTATAAAATCGAATTTTTGATTATTTTTACTCACAAATTTTTCATCGGAGCCATGGGTAATGCTTAACACCAATTTACCATTATCGGTTTTGGCATTATTTAGGTAAGGACGAGCATGTGCAATACGTATTTCTGCCATTTGTCCAAATGAGCCAGAATCACCATGGAATTGTGGATGAATAGTAACATCAACTTTATAATATGTTTTTAAACTATGCAGGCTTGTTTTATCAGAAATTTGATAAGTTATATCCTTAAATGGACTTCCCGCTGGTCCTTTATCAATTATATTGAGTGTGTATTTGTACCAAAAATCCTGCTGAATATTATTTAAGAACGCATAATCAACATCAATTATGTCAGTATTCCCTATACTTGCAGTTAAAATATTTTCGTTAGTAAGGGTCCATAGTTTATTTGCTCGTGCCGCAAGATCCATAATATGTATAATATTATTTCTTACCATATAATAAGCATTCGAAATAAACGAAGCTAAAGCAGGTATGTTATTATGTAATTCATCTAACTGTTGATCATTTAAATCAGATATTTGCTGGTTCATATCTGATCTAGTTTGTAAATCCTGATTTATGACACTAATATAAGAGTTATATTTTAATATTTCTGAGTTACGAGCGGTTAAAATATCTACATAACCTCGCATAGCATCTTTCAAATCTTGAGCTTGGAAAGGAAATTTTCCGTAAAACTCATCTAACTGACTTTCAATTTGTTGTTGTTGAGCAATTATTAAGGTACCACTAAAATCATCAACTAGTATTGAACCATCCTTATCAGATTTGAAACCTTCACTTATTGATTTAAGATTTGCTCCAGCGGTAGTAATTTTGTGTATTATGTATTCTTTTTTTATGTCTCTCCCTTCTAAATTTTTGACGTTGGTAGCTCCATTATAACCAAATTGTGCAGCTTGTGTAATCCACATAAGTTCGGAATCAGGAGCAAAGGCTATAGTACTAAAAGCGCTTAAAAGTTTTTCAATATCAAATTCAAAGTAATTTTGCACTGCGTTTAAGTATTTTTCTATATTAGTTTGAACCATTTCTTTTTTTGCCAAAGCTAAGCTATCATACTCCTGGATTAATCTAGCGCTAGAGGTTAATCTATCTTTTAATGCCAATATATCAAAATTGCTCTGAGTTAGGAAATTATTAGCAGATTCACGTATTGTTTTAACTTGCTCTATTGCTAATTCCTCTTTCTGAAGTTGTGAGAAATAATCACGATATGAATCATCGATAACTTTAAAATTATCTAATAAATTTTTTACCCCATTTTTTTCTATTAAATTAATACTAATTAATGGCACATAAGTAGATAGGTAGCCAAAAAAATCGTTTCCATTCCTTATATTTGTTAGATAACCATTCGTTTCTTGGTTAACCATTGCAAAGGCGTCTATACTATTAGTAGCGCCGATAATGCTCTCATTATTTTTCCAATATTTTATTAATTCTGAATCGATCTTTAATTTTGGATCTAAGTCTACAAAGGGCTTGGTACGCTCATCCAAACGCTTTAGTAATATTATTAAATCTTTTGCGTCTACTGGATTTTTAACAGGATCCAAAAACATATATTTAAGTTTAGCTTTATTAAGTGTCATTGTGCATTGTGTTGGATGAATATGTAAAATATTCAGATTTTTAAAATTTTCAATTTTATCTATCGTTTGTAATGCTATATTCCCTTGATCTCCGCGTTTACCACTGTGACCATTAGGCGTACCTTCACCATAACCCCCTTCATTACCACCGCCTACATCAATAGCTGAAGTTTGCTGAATCTTCCAGCTTTCATATAATTGTTTTGAATATTCGGCTAGATTCTTAAGTAATTCCTGAATAGAATTTTTTGAACTATATTCTGATTTCACGGCATTATATAAACTTGCAATCGGATTTTTAAGTTCTTCTGGAGGGGTGGTTAATGAATTATCAATAAAATCTACTAACATTTTCTTTTTTTGAACTAAATCATCGATTTTATAGGCTGATTTAATGGTATTAATCCATTGCAAATAAGGATGGGATCCTGATATAAGTTTAACTGTTCCACCTTTACCTCCGTTACGGCCATCTCCTCCTTTAGTACTATAGCTACCTGGCTTCCCATTCCCTCCATCGCCGCCGATAGCCTTGATATTAAAAACTTTATCTGGGTTAACAGTCTCTACAAAAATCGATAATGTTTTACTGTCCTCTCCATCAGTTGCTTCTGTTGGATTTGCATCTGTATCATTGCTGTTTTCAGAAACTGGTTGGGCCCAAGGAGTAATACCTTGAGCGCCAGATATATCAATTAAAACATCTTCAGCAATTGTTAAATTATGCGCTGATATAATAGCTTCTTTAGCTTTAAAATCTTTACTAATAACTAAGTTCTCAGCATAAATATAAGCCCCATCTTTAGCAGTATAATCACTATCTGGCCCTTTCTTGCTGCCTAAAGTTAAACTATCTACGCTACTTAATATTATTTTTTTACCGTTAATATCTGCAGAATTTATTAATGAGCGCGGCTGGTTAATATGCGAAGCTGTGGTAGATTGTCCTTTCATATAATTTTACCTTATTAATATCAATTTTAAAACTTATAGACTTTTCATTAAATAGATCCCTTTTATGTCAAGTCTCCTTTGAAATTTTGCATAACTTGACCTATAATTTCGTTATCTACTGATGATAGAACGGTTATATCCCTAAAAGCCTCTTCTATAATAAATACTCTGACTTCAGCATCATTAAGCTTATATTCATAGTACGCTTCATCTACATTATTACTAACAAAATCTGTCTTTACTGCTTTTAATTGATCGATTAAAATACCTTCCACCTTACTCAAAAGATTCCCATCTAACTCCTTCTCTTGTAATTTGGAATCATTTTCTGTTAACACAGCTTTTTTCACTATAAATAAATGAGGTCTTTCAGCTGGTTCGGACCACGCTTTCTCTGCCTCTTTTTTATGTTCTTCAACCCTTTCTTCTTCTTTTTTCTTATCTTCTGTTAATTTAATCTCTTCTCTTTGCTTATTATCAATCTCTGTTTGTGCTTCCTTTAACTTTTTACTAACATCTTCTACTTTGCTTTCAAGCTCTTTTTCTCGCTTTTTCAAATCTTCGTCATTTTGTTTCTCTTTTAGCTTATTTTTTATCTTATTTAATTCTTCAGTTTGCGCTTTCAGTTCACTACTTGTTTCGCTAATAGTTGAATCAAGAGAAATTAAATCGGCTTGAATCTCCCCAACGTCTTTGTCATATAAACTTAACAATGCATTAGATACATTTCCTTCAACAGTAGCTGTAAAATATGAGGCCCTGCCATTAACGGGCGCTATTCTATCCCAAACTTTATCTACTACTTTATCTATAATATTACCTGGATCATTCTCAAAATAGCCTAATACTCCTTCACTTTTAGCTCGTATTTCTAAAATCACTTTAGATTTTATTTCTTTTACAATTTTCTCCTGTATTGCTTTCAATTTTTCAGAAGTAGCATCAGATATATGTTCAATATTAGAGAATTCTCTGTTTATCTTTTCTTTTATTAAATTATCTATTGATTCCTTGAGATCTTTATTATTCATAACTTGAGTTTCAATATATTCTATCAAAGATTTATTATATATATCCTCCATTTCCCTTTCATTTCCTGCTGCTTGATCCATTAATTGTTCATAAGGAATAAGTGAGTTTTCTACAATACCAGGTATAACTTCTCTAGCAGCTTCAAGCATTTCAGATAAGGAAACATTAAATTCATTTTGAATTTCTACCATTGCATCTGCAAAAGCATTAACTTCTGAGTCAACTATATCTTTTCCACCTGGTTTAAACGCTTTTAATATAAGCTCTATCAAAGATAATTCTATTGGCTTTTTTTCTAATTGATTAATCATATATTCTCCATACTTATCTGAATGGAGGGTGGGTTTTTCTGAATATACTCTTGTTTGTCGATCGTTTATTTTTCTTATGACTTCTGCATCTATTTTACCAGTAACATCTTGCATTGTGTCTTTGACAAGGTCTCTGGCAGTGCTTGCAGTAACCAATAATTCTCTATGCAAAGCATCATTTAGATTAACTTTTGTTTCTGGAGGTATATAATTTTTTAATGTATTATAAGTTCTTTCATACATAAAGCGATTTTGAGCCTTATACATATATCTTACAGTCGCAAAATTTCCTTTATTTCCATAACTCAAAGTTGGGTGTCTTGTCGCTAAACTAACTATTTTGTCTTTCATTTTTCGCTCCCTATAAGGTTGTTAATTTGTTTTAGAAAAGTATCAGACGAACTTATAGTAGTAATATCACCAAGTAATCCATCTTCTTTTAAATGAACTTCTACTTCTATATCCTTAAGACCTTCTTTTACTTGGTATATATGAAATCCTTCATCTATATTATTACTAAAAAAATCTGTTTTTACCGCTTTTAATTGATTTCGTAAAATATCGTCTACTTTATCAACAAAATTTCCGTTAAAACTTATGCTCTTCATGTTTTTCCTATATTTAAAAAAAATTAAAGTCTTAAAAATACTACTTCTTTATTTACTCACCTTAACAATATTTACTAATTCTACTTCTACTAACGGTAAAACGACGCTAACATGTTTAAACCATAAGTTCAATAGAAAAAATTGCAAAATATAATAAAACTTCATTTTTCTGCTAACAAACTTTAAATGAATTAATTAATACCTATAATTACTTGTGACGACGTGGTTGTTATTTGTAAAAAACTTCTCTATTAAATAATTCTTTATTTGCCTGTTATAGAATTCTATAAAATTAATACGTTTTAGTATAATTTCATAAAGCCTGTTATCAATAAAGCTTTTATACTTTTATAAAGAAAAAGATCATTTTTTTATTATAATGCTAAAATTAAATGTGAGTTCGTTTATTTTCTACTGATTTTACTAAAAGTAAAAATTTGTTTACTTTCATCTTCTCAGCCTTTACTCCAAAAGTTAAGATCTCTTTAACTTAAAGTAAGGGTTCTTATGAAAGGTAAGTTAGAGTCTGTTAAAGGTATGGGTAGTTACGATAATTCAGAAGATTCAAATAATATTTTGACTACATTAGAAAACATTTCTTTAAATGATCCCAGCGTTATAATCCATAAAGATTACCAGTTACTTGCGGAACAATATTTAAGTATGGGAAAGTATTATTATGATCACTGTAAAGCTAAAGAAGCATTGGAATGCTTTGATAGGTCAATAGACCTCAACTCATATTATGCAGCAGCTTATACTGAGAAAGGGAATGATTTAAGGTTTCTGGGTGACAATCAGGAGGCATTAAATTTATTAGAGAAAGCAATTAAATTAGATAATGATTATATTATTACTTATTATCTAAAGGTTAGAGTATTACTAACTTTCAACGGACAGAGTCAAACTGTTGATTGTTACAATAAAGCTGAGCAATTATTTGACGATAGCAAGGTGAACGCTGAAGTTTGTAGTCATCTATCTCTTTCTTTCCTTTTTTCATACTAGTACCTTATTAAAGTTATGAAGCGTAGAGCGTTAAGAGAATTTAATCAAATTCCCTATAAGAAGTAAATAGATATTTACTCATTGCCATTCAACTGATAGTTTAATCGTAGGTATAAGTATAGGTATAACCAAACATAAAGTGCTTGTAGTATGTTTTATAATAATCATATAAATAAGGATGATCCTGGATGCAATACAAAGGAAGAATCATCACCTATAGAACCTTAGGTAGTGTTGCAAAGAATTTGAAAATATGTCAATTTGAATTGAAGCAATAACAACACGGTAATTTATATGCCTCAATCTTATTCATCGGATTTCAAATGGCGTCATTATGAGGGAGAAATAATTTTATTGTGTGTGCGTTGCGTCATTATGAGGGAGAAATAATTTTATTGTGTGTGCGTTGGTATCTACGCTACAGACTAAGCTACCGAAATTTAGCTGAAATGATGAATGAGCGAGGATTACATATTGCTCCAAGTACCATTTATAGATGGGTACAGCACTTCGCTCCCCAGTTACAGAGAAAAGTCAGTTATTTTTTGAAACCTAGAAGTAGCTCATTGCATATTGATGAAACATATGTAAAAGTCAAAGGTAAATGGCTTTATCTTTACAGAGCTATAGATAGTAATGGTAATACTATAGGTTCTTATTTAAGCCGAACCCGTAATCATAAATCAGCTAAGCTATTTTTAAACAAACTTATAAACCAGCGTTCATCAGTAGAGCCAGCTACTATTACAGTAGACGCTAATCCTGCTTATAGCGTAGCTTTTAAGCAATTGCAATCTAAAAGAAAGTTCAAGCAAACGGTTCTGAGGAAAAATAAATACTTGAACAATATAATTGAGCAGGATCATAGGCGCGTTAAGTGGAAAACTCTTACATCTCTTGGT
>JAQSWU010000011.1 GCA_029266475.1 Rickettsiaceae bacterium
GCATAAATTTCTAAGCCTTAAGTAGGAATATGTGAGGTTAGTACGGTTGAACAACTCTTTGGGGTTTCAACCTTAGTAATTTAAAACTGCCTACGATACATTAAAAAAAAAGGGGGGAGGGGTAGCGAGTTGTCACTTGCTAAGCGAGCTTTGTTGAGCGCGGCAAACCAGTCATCAAGCAAAGCTTAGGTATATTGATTAGTTAAGGCTGGATTACTTCAAATTGCCCAAGGGCAATTTTCGTGATGACATTAACCCCGCCTACAGTACTTAAAAAAAATAGGGGGGGTAGTGCCTTGTCACTTGCTAAACAAATGCAATGAATGAAGCAGTCCAGTCATCAACCAAAGCTTAGGTATAATGATTAGTTGGGCTGGATTACTTCAAATTGCCCAAGGGCAATTTTCGTAATGAGAATTTTTGACGCTCTAATCCTTAAAAACACGTTTAAAACTACTTAGTGAGAAGGTAATTCTATACTTAGTGAGAAGGTAATTCTATACTAAGTTATTTAAGTATGGGGTATTTATACTACGGTTGATAAACCTATTCGAATTTCAACCGTAGTAATATGTGTAATAAGGTTTATAAAAAAGTAAGCGGGTAATATGTCTTAAGCAAGGGGATGGTTAGCTTTGTACCCAAATAAATATGTAGGGTAAGTACGGTTGAACTAGCCTTTGGGGTCTCAACCGTAATAAGCTCACCCCGCCTACGATATTTAAAAAAAAGGGGGGGGTGTCAAAATTTACTACCCTAGGTTGAGATTTTGTAATATAGGTTGATATATTAACTGTTTTGTCTTTTTCACAAAAGTTTGTAAAAAAATAGGGGGGGGGGTTAAAAATTACAACCTCTGGTTGCAGCCGCAATGAATTACCCTCCAGCCCGCATAAATAGGTCGATACAGAGGCAATAAGATTATCTCTCCCCCTCCGGCGTCGGCCTACCCTGCCCTTTTCAAGCTTGCTAGAGACCCACTTGAGCTAGGTTCGGTACATAAATACTTATGTACTTATAAGTCTACTTGGGTTCTGCGTTCCAAGTCTTCTTTAAATCCTCTTGAGTAACCAAGTTTCAAATGTAGTCTGATATCTTCTTTCTTCACACCTACCATTAATCCTCATCTTATACAGCTCTAAAACCTTGAAACCAATTGATAACATCAATTTAAGACAATTATTCTTGATAATATTCTTGAGCTTCTACGATACCCATCAAGGAATCTCCCTGATGGACAACACTCGTTATCTCTTTTTGAGTGATTGGTCCGATTTTAATTTCTGTTGCCGAGGAAGGAATTAATTCAACTGCACTTCCCGTCTTTTTTGCGTAGCTGAAAACATCTAATAAATCCTTGGTTGCCTCAATAAATAGCTCGTCAACTTGATTCAACTTTCTCTTAGTTTCCTCTACTTTCTTACGAATAGTCATGTTTATTTTGTTTAAATCATTATACTCTTCAAGATTTTGATTAATCCTATAGGCTTCTGATTGTTTGAATTTCTCTTCGCGTTCTTCCTTACTTAAGTGATCGTATTTATGTTCCCATAAATATTTGCCAGCCTCTCTAACATGGTACATCGGAGTTGCGCATAAAGAAGGATAAGAAATATACATAACTCCATCAGAGTCCCAACTATTAGTAATTACCCCATGGTTATGAGCTAGATCCTCCTCGATCACTCTCAAACCTAACCTTATATATTCGCTCTCACGGTGCTCTATATTTTTTGCTTTTTCCTCTCTCAAATTTTCTAGATTCTGGTGAATTAAAGTTGTTACCTTAAGCAAGTTATTTTGACATTTTTCTATATCGCTTAGCACAAAGCTCTTCACGTCGTCTATATTATAGGTTTTGGCTTTGCTTAAGGCCGTATATGCTTGATCATTTAATAAGTATTTATTTATTATTAACTGATAGTTACCAATAGCTTCCAAAATCAGAGTTTGCGCTTTACTTAATAACTTCTTTTGACTCGTGGAGCATCCCATGCCCATTGCTTTAGCTAAAAGTTTCTCTGCTTTAAAATTGCCACAGTCAGCAAGGCCAGTTATAGCCTTCATCTCGTCTCTTACATTTGCTTGTTCAGCATGAAATTTGCGTGCAGCTTGAAATTTTGCTTTCGCTTCTGTAAAAGCTTGTTTAGAGAGTAGGCTTATAGCTTCGCTTAGCACCTGATCGCCCATTGTTATTTCATTATTCTTAGGCTCCGTTAATAAATTCCCTTCCTCGACATTATCCTTTTTTTCGGTTTCGGTGAGCGTTTGAGGAATCTCTTTAGCTCTTTCTTTTAATTTATGTTTTTTAGCCTCTTCTTGTTCGTGTTTAGCCTGTTCTTGTTTGATTAACTTTTCGGCAGTCTTTTTTGCGATACTTTCTTCATGCTTAGCAATCTCATTTAGCCTTGCTTTTTCTTTCAAAATGGCTTTATTGAAAACCTTACTTAAATTAATGAGGGATTCTTTGGTACTATTATATTGCCCCATATTATCTTGTTCCCCTAAAAGACTGTGGTTAAGATACAAATTTAACAAACAAAGTTTCAAATTATGACTTTGTAAAGCAATCTTATAAAAAGATTTCAAATCTTGTAAGTTTATTAGCGTCTCACCTTCTATCATTTTTGAAATAGACTCTATAATCTTGGAGAATGTTTCATCCCTGAAATGCTTAAGTAGTTCTAGCGATTTTGAAGTAATAATATATCTACCATCTGGCAGGACTATTCTTAATGAATTAATTACATCCACATCTGCGATTAACAATCTTTCTGCATGACCAAAATACTTGAAGGCTTGGGTAAGTAAAGTATTTGCTAGCTTAGTTTGTGATGTAATATCTTTTACTTGCTCATTATAAGCTTGCAAAAATATTTCGCCTAGCTTTATGTAGCTATAGAAAGCTTGCGCATAACTATTTTTGATATTTGGATGATAGGAAAATAAAACTAAATAAAGATTATGGTAGGTTTTAGAAAACTCTTGCAATAAGTTTTCATGTAAGACATCTTTAAAGCTACTTATAACTTGGTCTCTATATGTACTTATCAGAGCATTATCTTCAATATTCTCATCCAACTTTATATGTTGTTGTTCAGACTCATCTTTCATTGACATTATAACTTCGAATTGTTTTTGAAAGTTACTATCAGCTCTATCAATATACTTGGCCGGAAAAAGATCTATTGCAGTTTTCAACGAGTAAAGGGAATCAATTAACATATTTTCTAGATAATCGATCTCTCGATAATCTACATTATCACTTACTTTTGCCTCCGCTGTTTTAGTATTATTATATATTAATTCCCCAGCATTATTAACTTGCTTCTTTGCAGGTGACTTCCTCTCCTCAACTTTTTTTCTTAAACGTTCTCTAATATTTTGACTGCGCGCACTATTATTAGGCATCTTCATTACTCATTATCACTTTATTTATAGGAAATAAATAAGATATTTATAGAGATTTTTCGCTTATACGCAAGCGAATAAAATGGAGGAGAAGCTAAAATTAGTTCATTATCAGTTTGCTGTTGCTAGGCAATAATGTATATTAAACTATATTTACATTAAAATTTAAGTTTAATATGAATCTTTAAAGATTAGCTTGCTTTAATAATAGATAAATCATTCTGATTATAGTGAAAGCACTTACATGAAAAAAATAAATGAACATTGAATTTCGACTCACCAATAATGAGAACTCATCATTTATTGGATCTGCATAATCATCAAAGCTTGCAAGGCAATAATATAAGATTATGCACATAATAATCAGCAGTATAAAATTATGAAGATCAAACCAAAATAATATTTGCGTGTTAACAACAGTTAAAGCTGCTACTAAAAAAATATAACTTTTTTTAGGCGTGGTATGCTTATACATATAACCCAGTGTCATAAGACTTATTGCAAGCGTTCCGTAATCAAAAAGTAGGAAAGTTGCGGGGGTAAATAGTATTAGCGGTAAAATTTGGAATAAATTACTCACAAAATCCTGAGTTAACGTAAAGAATTTTTGAAGATATAGTTGCCCCAAGTAAATGGTTATCAATATATTTAAGGTTGGGAAAAACCCTGAATTAATATAGCTAATCACTGTTAGCAGAAAACCATACTTTAGCAATATTGACCTTCTTTTACCCACAAAATTATACCCTGCAAAGAAACAAAAAATAGGCATAGCTAGCCGACCAATTACCCTTAGAACTTCAATTTTAGGCCAAAAGAAAAAACCTATATGGTCTAGAATCATCGAGACTACGGCAATAGTTTTAAGCTTATCTTGTATGTTAGCTTTGGTTCTTACTACCTTTTCTTGTAAAGTTTTCTCACTTGAGAAAGGTCTATAGCCTTGGTAACTACGGTTAAAGTTAGGAATATTAAAATTGCTAAACATATTATGATTATAAGTAATGTTATTTTGGTAATTATATTTGAGTTGTACATTATATATTCCAATTTGTATACAGCGAATACTATACAAACCGACATACAGACTGTACAAGCTAAAACCTTTGTAATAAAAATTAAGTTACTAGTTTTTTGATAAAAGTTGTTACGCTTAGCATAACTCATCAACAACCAAAGATTGAGCCATGCTGCTATTGATGAGCCAAGCGCAATACCGACTTCATCCAGCCACTGCATTAAAATGATATTTAAAATAGTGTTAAAGCTTAATGAGTAAAGAGTAATTTTGAAAGGTGTTTTAGTATCATGATTTGCATAAAAAGCGGGCGTCACGATTTTAGATAATATAAAAGCTGGCAGGCCAATAGTAAAAGCTTGTAAGGCTTGTGCTGTTTTTAAAGTGTCAGCCGAGGTAAAAGCCCCTCTTTCATAAATAAGATGAATTATAGGATAGGACAAAGTAATGATTCCAGCTGTGCAAGGCAAAGATAAAAAAAGTGCTAATTTGTAAGCCTCTGCCTGTACCTTGTGAGCTTCTTCAACCTTACCTGATTTATAGAGCTTTGAAAGATTTGGTAAAAGGACAGTGCCAAATGCAATACCGATTATAGACAAAGGAAACTGGTATAAGCGCTCAGCATAAGATAATATAGAAACAGCACCAGGAATAAAGCTTGCAATCGATTGCGAAATAAATAGATTTAATTGCATCACACCTGAGCCTAGTGAAGCAGGAATCATTCTAGAAAAAAAATTTTTCATATCTTCGTTATAAACGATCTTTTTGGGCCAAAAGAACATATTGCTTTTTCTCATGTAGAATATTACCGTGATCAGTTGTACTATACCGGCAATTATTATTGAATAAGAAATAGCATGCGCAGGAGTGGCAATAGGCTTTAAAAAATAGGTTGAAACTATTATTACGATATTCATTATTACAGGAGATGCAGCAAATACTGCATATTTACCAATAGAGTTAAGTACTCCACCGAAAAGAGCTACCAATGATATAAAAATTATATATGGCATAGTAATACGGCATAAGAATATAGTCAGCTCAAATTTTTCTTCGCTTAAATTAAAGCCAGGAGCTATAAGCAGCATCAACTGTGGCATTAAAAGCTGCATTATTATGGTAAGTGTTATAAGAGATACTAATAATAGACTAAGTATTTCTCCAGCAAATTTTTTAGCTTGGTAATTAGACTCCTCAAGCTTAGCATTGAATATAGGGATAAACACCGCTTGCATTGCCCCTTCAGCGAATACTCGACGAAATAAGTTTGGTAGCTTAAAGGCTACGTTAACGCTGTCTCCTATGTAGCTTGTACCAAATAAAGATGCTATAAACAGCTCTCTGACTAAGCCAAATAACCTAGAGATAAATGTAAAGAACGCAATGATTATTCCTGATTTGAAAAGCGACAATCAGCACCTGTTATTTAAAATTCGAACTATCAAAATTTTCTAGGAATTAGTAACCTAAATTATTGCAATTGGGCTTAACCTATAGAAAAACCTTGCTTCATGGATTTAAAATAAAAAAATTAATAGTAACTTATACCCATTCACTAAGCTATTCTTAACTGCAACAAGACGTACCCCTCCCCCCTATTTTTTGCGAAGAGCGTCTAGGAACTATTATAACATATTAATTTCATTTACTAAGCAGTTGCGCTTAAGCAAGTTAACAAAGTCTATTCATAGCTATTACAAGCTAAACTTAAGATACCCAGTAAACCTTTCCAATGATTATATTTAAGTAATACTAATTTGCAAGAAAAAGGGCAGTATTAAGATAAATACTACAAATTTAATTATAAAATTCATGTAATTTTCATACATAACCTACTTGTTTCTTGCAAATCATCGTTTTTTATGCTTTCTTATTAGCTTTATAAATAGTTTTTTACAATTAATCTAAAAACCCATGTTTGAAAGTGCTTCTTTTTATACTTTATTTGTAGATATTTTAACATTAACCGGATTAGAAGTAATTCTTGGTATTGATAATCTAATATTTATCACGCTGCTTGTACAAAAACTTGATACTAAGAGCCGTGATCGCGCGAGAATACTTGGCCTTGCATTTGCTTTAGTTGTCAGGATCTTAATTTTGTCATTTTTTTCACAGATATTCCTAATGACTAGTCCATTATTCAATATTGGTACTGTCCAGTTTTCAGCAAAATCATGTCTATTTATCCTAGGCGGAAGTTTCTTATTGCTTAAATCAGCCATGGATCTAATAGAAATGTTTTACGAGTCTTCAGGTAAAAGAAATTCGGCTATGAAGCAAGTTACCTTAGTGCCCTTAAAAATTAGATATAATAAAATTTTTAGCCAAATAGTTCTTATCAGCCTGATTTTATCTCTGGACTCAGTAATGGCAGGAGTAAGCCTTTCACGCAATTTATATGCTGTTGGTTCTGCAATCATAATTTCAATGATATTTGTCTTGTTAATGTCCAATAAAATAGCGAGATTCGTCTATAAATATACCTCTCTTAGGGTAATCGCTTTGTTTTTTATGATGCTTCTTGGCGCTCATATGATTTTATCAGGAGTCGATAGACCATTCCCTAAAGCTTATTTATACTGGGCAATTGTATTTTCAGTTATAGCTGAAGCCGTGAATATCAAACTTAATAAACTTCGTGAACGTAATATATATAAAAAGGTATAATATATGAAGCTTTATCCTTTAAGGCTAATTCCAGATAATACTTCTATAGATTTTATGAAATTGAAAAAAATAAGTTTTTTCATTTCAGCTATATTGACTATAGCGTCTTTTATTGCTCTTTTTACTTTTAAATTGAATTTAGGGATAGATTTCGCAGGTGGAATAGTTATTGAAGCTCGTACCTCAGAACCCGCTGACTTAAGCAGGATGAGATCTATTTTAACGGATCTTAAAATTGGAGAAGTATCTCTACAAAATTTTGGATCCGATAAAGATATCTCCTTAAGAATTGGTGGCGGAGCTACTGAAGAGCAGTTAATGAAGAATATTGAGATAATAAAGGAAACTTTAAAAAAGAACTTTAATCTCAAAATTGAATATAGAAAAATTGATTTTGTAGGCCCGCAAGTGGGAGAACAGCTTATTAAAGCGGGTATACAAGCTATGCTACTTGCCTTCCTAGCTATTATGATTTATATCTGGATTAGGTTCGAATGGCAATATGGTATTGGTATTTTAATCGCCCTCGCTCATGATGTAATCGTAAGCCTTGGCTTTATGAGCATTACCCAGCTTGATTTTAATCTATCGAGTATTGCAGCTATCCTTACTATCATAGGCTATTCAGTTAATGATTCAGTTGTGATATATGATAGGATAAGAGAGAATTTCCGAAAATATCATAAGAGAACAATAGATCAAATTATAAATTTAAGTGTTAATGAAACTTTATCTCGTACTACTCTTACAGTGCTGACCACCTTAATTGCTAATCTTGCGCTAGTTCTTTTTGGAGGAGAAGCTATTAGAAGCTTTAGCTTACTCGTATTTGTTGGCATTGCCATCGGTACTTACTCATCTATATATATCTCTGCCCCCATTCTGACTCTCTTTGGTTTAAAAAGAGGTGATACTAAATAACTTTATGTAAGATAAATGAAGGCAAGTATTTAGGCGAAATTAATATTAGCAGCTTGCCTGTAAAAACTAGTGTTAAGGTTGGCTTTGTATAGCTATGAACTGAAGCTGGATAGAATTTTCTACTTAATCCTATGTTTATGTGTAAGTAAAATACAATATTAAATTTACTTATATTAATAGAATAAAGCCATTGATTTAAAATTATAAAGATGATATATGTTAAATTGTAAAAAGGTTAATTTTAAGATAGATTTTTCTATTCTAGCATAAGATTCTAACGTAACCCATAGTTAATATATTAGGGATAAGGCTTTGATAGTTTCACAAGATAAACCTCAAAACAAATACTGGAGAAGGCTTCTTCCGAACTTATTAATGATCTTCCTATTATCGATCCCCTCAGGAATGTTTTTATTATTAAGTGGATCTACACTTTCGTTTTGGTTAAAAGATAATCAATTCGATAATATTAGTATTGGATTATTCTCTCTTGCAAATATTCTACATGTTTTTAAGTTTTTATGGGGGCCTTATCTTGAGAATATGAGCTTGGTTAAGCAACATAAGAATGGCTTTAAAACTTGTTTGTTGGTCTCTTTATTCGGTTGTGTAATTTGTATATTTCTATTGTCTACTTTATCCCCTATAGATGATATACACTTTTTCTGTTGCACTCTTGTAGTGCTTTCCTTCTTCTCCTCGTCATTTGAAATGTTGGTACAAGCTTCCCAAATTTTACTTGTAGAGGTAAAGAGTTTAGGAGTAAGTGAGGCATTTTGTATTACAGGATATAGGATTGGGATATTACTATCAGGCTCTTTTGCCCTTTACATATCTGAGTTTTTAAGTTGGCCTGCTGTTTATCAAATAATGGGTACATTGTGTCTTATTATTTTGCTTATCTCAGCTTTTTATCCTTTTACCGACCTAAGTAAAAATGGTACAATATATATAGCTCCTTCTTATATTGCGCCCTTTAAGGACTTTTTGCAAAAAAACAATTTAATAGTCTTAATATTATTTTTAATCACATTTAGGCTTCAAGACCATATTCTAGGCAAAATGCCGAATATGTTTTTATTAGAGGTAGGATATTCAAAGACAGTAATTGCTATAGCCTACAAAGCTTTTGGGTTATTTACCTCAGTTTTAGGGGGGTTTGCTGGTGGTTATTTGTGCCGTACATATTCTTATAAATATATATTCCCGAGAGTACTTATAATTTATAGTTTAGCTGGTTTATTGTTCCTGTTATTTTCTTTCTCAGGTGCTCATATCGGAGCTTTATATTTTGTTGTACTAATTCACGAATTTTGTAAAGGCTTAACTATAACACCTTTTTTCTCTTATCAGTTAAGATGCTGTAACCCTATATTTAGCATTACTCATATTGCCATTATTACTTCTATTGTAGAGTTTTCGCGAATAGCTTTTGGCAGCGTCTCAGGTTTTCTCTCTACCGAGTTAGGCTGGCAAACATTTTTCATAATCTCTTCTCTCAGTTCAATCATATGCTTACCGCTTATTAGATATATACCTGAGGGTAATAGTTTATCTTCAAAAAAAACAAACATTAAAGAATGAGTTTGTGGGCGATCGATTGCCGCGAAGATCATTAGACTTTTCTCGAAACTCGCTTACGCTAGAGAACTTGCAGAAGACTTGGAACAAAGAACCGTAGTAGACATATATGTACATGAGGATTCGAGTACCGAACCTATATACAAACTCGCAGCAGAAGTAGAAGTTGTGATAGAAGTCTATTACGTACATTCTCTAGTCTGTGAATTAGGCTGATCTTCACTTCAATAAACTATTTTAACGAACGTATATTGAGCATATAACCCGCGCAAACTTAAGAAGCAGAGAGCCCTCGTTCGAATTTTTATAAATATACCTCTAAAATTATTTTACCTCTACCCTAACTTAAAATAAAAAAATTAAACTCTCGCCAAAAGTTCAGCATGACAAATTGCTCTAAATACTTTATAAATACTTTAACATATTTATAACAGTGGAAGATACTATACCCTATGAATAACAGATATGAAACAGATATAGTAATTGTAGGCGCAGGGCCGGTTGGCTTATTTGCAATATTCCAAGCAGGGATGCTAAAAATGCAGAGTCACGTTATTGATGTTCTTCCAGACTTAGGTGGCCAGTGTACCGCGCTCTATCCTGAAAAACCTATTTATGATATTCCAGCCCATCCTGAAATTAGCGCCACTGATTTAATCGAGCTTTTAAAGACGCAAGCGGCCCCATTCAACCCTATATATCACTTAGAGCAACAGGTTGTTTCTTTTAAGCAGTTGGAAAATAACTTTTTTGAAGTTATTACATCTAGAGAGACGGTGATTAGGTGTAAAGCTATCATGATTGCCGCAGGATGCGGAGCATTCGGTCCTAACCGCCCCCCTCTGGAAGGGATTGAACAATATGAAGGAAAATCAGTATTTTATTATGTTAATAAGAAAGAAATTTTTACTAATAAGAGAATCGTAATAGCTGGTGGCGGTGATTCAGCAGTAGATTGGGCTATTGAACTCTCTAAAACTGCTGAGAAAATATACCTTATACATAGAAGGGAAAAATTCCGCGCTAGCCCTGAAAGTTTAGATAAAGTAAAGTCTATAGCAGAAACTGGCAAAATTGAATATATTATCCCTTACCAGCTAGAGGCTCTAAAGGGTGAGAATGGTATGCTTAAAGAAGTAATAGTCAAGAGCTTAGATGGAAACATTAAAGCACTCTCAGCGGATTATTTACTTGCTTTTTTTGGTCTTTCTATGTCGCTTGGACCAATTAATGATTGGGGCTTGAACCTTGATCATCACCATATAAAGGTCGAGCAATCAACTTGTAAAACGTCAATTGAAGGAATATATGCAATTGGCGATATTGCTACATACCCAAAGAAGCTAAAGCTTATATTGACAGGTTTTGCTGAAGCTGCAAGCGCAATGCACGATGTATATTCAAGAGTATTTGATGGTCAAGCTCTGCATTTCCAATATTCAACTACTAAAGGAATAGGAGCAAATGACAAGTAATAAAATAATGAGTGGGCGAGAACTTGCACTTGAGAAACTTGAAGAAATAAAGCTTCGAGTCCAAAGATTTAAAAATAAAAATAGTTTTGCCCCTGGTATTGCTGTTATTCTAGTTGGTAACGAGCCAGCAAGCGAAGTATACGTGCGTAATAAGGTTAAGCGTGCGGAAGAAGTCGGTATCCAAGTGTTTGCCCACTTCTTGCCAGAATCAACTTCAGAAGAGTCGCTACTTAGCCTTATTGATAAATTAAATAAGGATGCTATGGTACATGGAATACTTGTGCAGCTCCCACTGCCTCTACATATGAGTTCGATCAATGTGCTTAATAAAATTCTTCCCGCAAAAGATGTAGATGGTTTTTCAGCAATCTCTGTTGGTTATTTAAACATTGGTCACAGGGAGCTTGGACTAACATCTTGCACTCCTTTGGGCTCGCTTAGCCTGCTTAAAAAATATGAGCCGAATTTGACTGGTAAGCATGTGGTAATTGTTGGAAGATCGAATATAGTTGGCAAGCCAATGGCGGCCTTACTACTTTCTGAGAATTGTACGGTTACAATTTGTCATTCTAAAACAAAAAATCTAAAAGACATTACATCTCAAGCAGATATAGTTGTTACTGCTATAGGAAAGCCTAACTTCTTTACTCCGGAATATTTCAAGGAAGGAGTTATTATCCTTGATGTTGGAATAAACAGAATAGAGGAAAAGGGCAATGTGAAACTTGTAGGTGACGTCGCCTTTGATGAAGTGTTACCGAAAGCAAAATTTATTACCCCAGTCCCAGGCGGAGTCGGGCCTATGACTATAGTAAGTATTCTCGAGAATACCTGCCTTGCAGCGGAGCGGGTTGTTAAGTAAGCGCTTTAAGCTACTACCTCCCAAGGATTGATAACTTCCAAGCCTGGATATTGGAAGTCGGCAATATTTCTGGTTACAAGGGTGAAATCAAAATGGAAGGCAGTGGCAGCAAGTAGGCTATCTATAGCTGGCAAGGGCTTATTCGTTTCTCCCTGTAATCTTCCCCATTTATCTACAACTTTTTGGTCGATAGGAACTAATCGATTATTAAACCACAAGGGCAAGTCATGCTCAAGCCAAAGACGTATTTTCTCTTTTCTAGCATAATCCTTAATTCCTTCCAAACCTTTTCTTATTTCGCCAAGCGTAAGTACGCTTAAATATAGATTGTTGCTCGGTATATTTCGGATCCAAGTTTTTACTTTTTTATTAGGATTTACTTTAACTAACTCGGAAATAATATTTGTATCTAATAAATAGGTCATGTTCTCTATAACTCAATATCTCTTCCTGAAGTCTTATCACGTTCTATATTAAGCTCTACTCCATATAAGGGAGATTTTTGCAGGAAATCTATTAGTGAGCTTTTAGGGCTATTTAATTTATTATATTCATCGATTGACAAGATAATAGCTGTGGCTTTGCCTCTTACAGTAATCTCCTGCGGTCCTTCTTTTACTGCTTCTTTTATAACTTCGCTAAGTTTTGCTTTAGCTTCTTGAAATTGCCATTGTTTCATTTTAAATCTCTAACTAGTCTGTCTAGTCATTTTAACATAGAAAACTCCAATTTACAAATTAAAAATTGGCAATGCTTGGGTATAAGGCAAATATTTCTTTTAAAATACCTGTCTTGCTGCGGAGCGGGGTGTTGAAGAAGCTTAGGTAAGTGTTATATTAACTAGTACCTATTACCATATCCATATCTGATATTACGCCTGCAATGTTTTGCTCAAAACTTTCCATAAAATTCTCGAATTTTAATATGAATTGAACAGTTTCTTTAGGGACATAATGCAAAGGATCGAAATTGTTGAATAGAGTATCGAATACGAAGCAACCTAAATAGCCTTTAAGATCAGGGCTAAGCTTATTGAAATCTCTTAAATTTGTGGGTTCTTTACAAAGATTAAGGGATTTATGAAGGTTTTCGCCAAATTCTAGCTTTTTGTCTAACATAGTTTTTGCTTTACTAGTAAATACAGTTTTAATATTGGTTGCACAGCTCAAAATTGTATTCTTATCCGTTGCAAGAATTTTAGGGAAATCTTTAAACATTATAGCCGCAGTATGGAGCTGCGCTAAGATAATTCTTTTGCCTATAGGCTTATTAATATCTATGTCAATGATTCTTCCTATTATATCCTCTACTGCCCCTAGCACGCAGCTTGGATAGGTTTTAGGTTGGAGTTTTAAATGTTTGTTCGGTTGGACATGCAACTTATAACTCATGGCTTTCTAAAAACCTATCCTACCGAGATTTGTATTAAGCAAATCAAACACATAAGGAGCATAGAAGAGTTTAGCCCAGTTTTTTATAGCATACTCATCATGATTAAAACAAGGATATTTTTTGGCTTGAGGGGCTTTTGAGAGCACATCTATACCATTATTAATAAGAGCAAAGAAGTTTTTATACTGACATGTTTTTATCTCACGATGGTTAAAGTAAAATAAGATGTTAAAGCCATCTTTATCATTAGAATTCAAGTCAATACCTAAATCAACAAGAATATCAACATAATGGTACTCAATCCCACCATAAGAAGTGGGTTTTATCAACTCAAATAGAGAATTTTCACCTTTAAGATCGATATCTATATTGAGTCTAAGTAAGTACTTCACCAATTCCTGTTCAGAATTGGAGACTGCACATTCTAATGCATTAGTTAATCATTTGCTAGTTGGAGCATGTATATCGAAGCCTAGCTCAATAAAAGCTTGAAGAAACTCAAGTTTTCTCATTACAGGCTGTTTCGTTATATAACATTGATCCAGCATTTCAAAAAATATATCGTTACGATTTTCACTCCAATCGTTAATATTTGCGCCTAATTTTATAAGCTCCTGCATTTTGGCTTTTATTTCGTCTACGGTAAGAGTATGCTCTCTCATAAGGCTTAATAACTCCTCATTTAACTCCTTTGTATTTTTAGCCTGAGTTAGCGGTGATGGACGGTAATTTGTCTGCATTTTCATAATGTATTTAGTTATATTTAGTTTTAATTAATACGTCTTTGGTGTTATAAAATTAAGGTTGCACAAAGTGGGCATCGGAAAATTTCAACCTCAGGTAGTAATTTTTGACCCCCCCCCCTATTTTTTAAAGTTCTTTTTCAAAAAAATTCTTAGCTTCAACCTCAGGTAGTAATTTTTGACCTCCCCCTATTTTTTCACTTAAGACTAAACATATTTTAACTGTAAAAATGTAACTAATTTTTACTCATTAATGTTTACCCATATATATTAGCCTTCTTTAAAAACTCGCTTATGGTAGAGAATTTAAAGAAGATTCGGAACAAAGAACTTTATTAGACTTATAGTTATATGAGAATTCGAGTACCAAACCTACATACAAACTTGTAGCAGAAATAAAATTTCGAAAAAAGTCTATTAAGCCCCCTACTCTAATGCTTTGCGAGGCCCTTAATGCTATAAATAAATTCATTTCCTTCTACCTGATTTGTAAATAATGAATTTTATAAACATTAAATTGACTCTAGCTTAAGAAAGCAGTGAGCATCAATGGAGTAAAAAATAAAGCCACTAAACAAGATATAAGAACGCTAGTAGCTACTTTTTCAGGATGAAATTTCAGGATTGAAGCAATAACAATAGTGTTTGCCCCCATTGGAGCGGTAGATAGTAATATTAAAGCGTTATAATAATGTTTATCGTAAATTTTTAAAATAAATCTATCAAGCAAAATAAAAAGGAATATGGCAGCTGGGTAGAATATAAATTTAGAAGCAAAGGCTGCTGCAGTAAATTTAAAGTCTATCTCAATTCTTTGTAACGTCGAAATCCCAAGACCTATCATTACCATACCCAGTATTGAATAGGTGCTACGCATGTTCGCTACAAATTCATCAAAAAAATCAGGCACTTTGATACCTATTATACTAAATACACAGCCTAGTATAAAGGCATTTAAGCTTGGAAGGCGCAATACTTTTTTAACGCTCTCAACCTTATTAGTTATACTCATCGCACCAATATAGAACCCAATTGTTGACTCGTATATATTAATGCCGATAATTGTCATCATATAGATACTTAGCGTAAATTCATCGAAGAGTGCTGCTGCAATAGGAAGCATAAAGTACCCCGCATTACAGTTACCAGCAGAGACACCAAGGATATTTCGCGTTGCATCTTGCCAGAATTTACCAAAAAAATAATAAGAAAAAATACAAAGGCAGGAAGCAAGCATGGCAACAACAAGTACAAAACTTACTGCCTTAGGAGTCAAAGACGTACTAGCGGGCGTTGCAAAAAAAATTATTGGTGCTATGAAATAAAATAATAATGATGCAATACTATCTCTCTCTACCTTAGAGAATTTGCCAGCCAAAAAACCAATTAAGACACTAAGCAGGAGCGAAATAATTTTGAAAAATACTATGCTAAATATTGCCATAAATATAAAAATTCATTTGGTAGTTATAATTAATATATTGAATAAAAAACTATTCAAGTATTGCTTTAGCTTTTTTCCTTAAAATTTATATTTGCAAGCCTTTTTGTATAAGTTCAGCTCTGACTATAGCAGGATATGATAGCCGCGTTAATATTTAATTAATCAATAGATTTTAAAATATAAGTTTAATTTAAGGGGGATTATATGAAAATATCTATTATTATAGCTTATCATAGCGGTTATGGACATACAGAAAAAGTAGCCAAAGCTGTAGCAAGCGGCGCAGAAGCCTTAAACAATACTGCAGTATCATTATTAAATATAACGAATATAACCGAGAAAGATTGGGAAGAACTCGATAAAGCAGATGCAATAATATTTGGCTGCCCTACTTATATGGGCGGTGTATCAGCGAAATTTAAAGAGTTTATCGATCAAACCTCTAAAAGATGGTATAACCAAAGCTGGAAAAACAAGATTGCTGCTGGTTTTACTAATTCCTCCACATATAGTGGCGATAAACTCAACACCTTATTTCAATTAGCCGTAAACGCTATGCAACATGGGATGATTTGGGTGGGCCTTGGTTTACTCCCTGCATCAGCCAAAGGCGTCGAAGGCCCAGATTCTAATCAGATAAACCGCATCGGTAGTTATATTGGCCTTGCAACACAAGCAAATGGCGGTGAGCCACCAGAAGTCGCTCCTCCTCATGGAGATTTAGAGACTGCTAAACTTTTTGGCAAGAGAGTAGCCGAAGTAACTCAGCAATTCGCTAAAGGGAAAGCTTAATAAGTAAAGATTAAACCTTAGTCAATCTTTCGCGAGATAGCTATACCCTGCGCAGAACGCAACTTTATAATTTAATAATTGCGATTTTGCGCCGACTAAAACTACGCATATTAGAATTATATTTAAACAACTCTTGAAAGCCTTCACAGAAAACTGCTATTTTATGAATAATTAAATTTATAGCAGTTTAAAATGCAAAACTTAACTAGCAATAAAATCATATATTTAGAGCCAAATATTGAAGTTATATTAAAACCAAGTATTAGGGCAAAAAGAGTTATTATTCGTATTAAAGGCGATAAAGCTATTTTAGTAGTCCCAAGAAGAGTACCTTTAAATCAAGCAATGGAATTTTTAAAAAGTAAAAGTGATTGGATCAAAGCAAATTTAACCAAGCAGCAAAAAATTTCTTTTGAGCATCTCTCAACTATAAAAATATTTGGCAAGAATTACGTAATTACCCATTCCCATGAGAAAGCAAGGGGGATAAAGCTAGAAGGGGATAATCTCATGATTTACGGTAAGAATACGAATTTCGATATTAAGATTAAGAAGTTTTTGGCCCTTCTGCTGCAGAATAAACTAACTGCATTGGTAAATCAAATGAGCCAAAAACTTTGTGTAAAATATAATAAAATTCAGATAAAAGAAATGGATTCACGCTGGGGAAGCTGCAATATTAAAGGAGATTTAGCTTTTAACTTTAAGCTAGTGTTCACTGATATTAATATAGTGGAGTATGTGGTTGCGCACGAAGTCAGCCATTTGCTGGAGATGAATCATGGTAAAAACTTCTGGGGACATGTTGAAGAACTTTATCCAAATTGGCAGCTAGCGCGAAAATGGCTTAAAAATCATGGGCATTTTATTGTTTAGAGGAAGATTATGTCCATAAAATTTACTTCAGAATGAGGTATAATCGCTACTTAGCAACTAATTTCCTAGAATAAATAATTAGAACAATGCGCTTTTTAACTTGTTGTTAACATTTCTCTTGTAAACCTATATTATACACTTATAAAATATAGATATAAGAAAATATAATTATCATTGAATAACTTTTTTTATTTAAGTATATTCAACTTTGAGAGAACTGAACTTTTTTATCATGATTGAAAATCTAATTAACGGAAACCTTAAATACAAAGCACTGTCCTTGAATGGTTTGATACTATTATTATTAACCTATTTTATATTCCATGCATTATATGGAGATCGTGGCGTAATAGCTTATTTCAAACTAAATCAACGGATCGAAAAATCACTCTCTGAGCTTGAAATGGCAAGGCTTGAGAGGTTGGAACTCGAACATAGAGTTAACTTACTTCGCCCTCAATCTCTTGATACCGATGCTTTAGATGAAATTGCCCGTAAAACTTTAGGCGTCTCTCACCCTAAAGAGCAAGTATTTGGTGTAGAATAGGAGTTGATTTATAAAGCTTTAAGCATTAAAATACGCAAGCAGTAAGGATAACGATTTCCCAAGAATGCTGAAGTAATTCTTACCAAAAAATTTAATAAAAAAAACCTATATGAGTAATATAACTGTATATGAGAATGACCTACCTGATGGTTTCAAACTAGAGGGAGATATAGCAATAGATACTGAGACAATGGGCCTAAACCTACTTAGAGACAGGCTCTGCGTACTACAATTTAGCAATGGCGACGGTAAGGCTTATTTGGTTAAGTTCAATGGGAACTATGACGCTCCTAACCTGAAGAAATTTTTGTCTGATCCAAAGCGTGTAATGATTTTCCACTTTGCAAGGTTTGACGTTGCGGCGATTTATCATTACCTTAATATAGAAATAAAAAATGTATTCTGTACAAAAATTGCCTCTAAGCTAGTGCGAACCTATACGGATTCTCATGGCCTTAAGGATCTATGCAGGGAACTTATAAATGTACAAATTTCTAAACAGCAACAATCTTCTTACTGGGGGGATCAAGTACTTAGCCAGGATCAAATTGATTATGCTGCAAGAGATGTATTATATCTTCATCAGCTGAGAGAAGTTTTAACGAACATGCTTTTAAAGGAAAAAAGATTAGAGCTTGCAAGAGAAGCGTTTAGCTTTATATTGCCACGAGCTAAGCTTGATTTGCTTGGCTGGAATGAAATAGATATTTTCGCCCATTAGAAACTAGGAGAAAATATGTCCACACTAAAGCTAGAAAATTACAAATCTGATCATTTGCCTGTAATTAAAAGGGTTATAGGAGAAGAGCTTAAAGGCTTAGAGCTTTTGCATAACAATCCTCCGCTTGTACTAGATGAGGTAGTTGAGGCTATTATCAATATGCAAGGTAGGCTTATTGTCTCTGGTATGGGTAAAAGCGGCCATATAGCAAAAAAAATAGCAGCAAGCTTTTCTTCAACCGGTACTGCAGCTCTGTATATTCATCCTGGTGAAGCAAGCCACGGGGATCTTGGAATGATAACCGAACAGGACGTAGTGTTATTAATGTCCAACTCAGGTGAAACTCATGAGTTATATGATATTATCAATTATTGCAAGAGGTTTAAAATTCCTATTATTGCAATGACTATGAAGCCGTCTTCTACGCTTGCAACTGCCGCTGATTATGCAATTATCATTCCTAAGTCCGCTGAAGCTTCAATTGTAGATGCTCCAACCACTAGCGCTCTCATGATGCTTTGTATAGGCGATGCATTAATGGTAGCAGTACACGAAGCTAAAGGCTTTACAAAAGAACATTATAAGTTATTCCATCCAGGGGGTAAAATAGGTAAAAATCTTCTCAAAGTTGCTGATCTAATGCATAAAGAGCCAAGCTTACCTACTGTTAATGTTGATTCTCCTATGTCTGATATTTTGCTTACCATGACAGGTAAAGGTTTTGGTTGCGCAGCAGTTTTGGATGGTGAGAATAAGCTTGTAGGAGTTATAACAGATGGAGATTTGAGAAGGCATATGAATGAAGATATAATTCGTCTAACAGCAAGCTCTGTTATGACTGCTACACCGAAAGATATATCTCCACAAGCATTTGCAACCGAAGCTCTGGCTATAATGAATAGCGATGGCATAACTTCCTTGCTCGTTACAGAACAAGATAAATTAGTAGGAATTATCCATATTCATGATTTACTGAGAGTAGGTATTAGCTAATGACTTACACAGAAAAGCATTTCAAAAATCTTTTCATGCTCAAGCTTGCATGCCTTACTATTGCAGGAATAGTAGTCTTAGTTGTCTTTTCATTCTCTTTATATAATTTTATCGAAACTAAAAGGGGGGAAATAAGAAACTTAAAAGATTTAAGTTTTAGCAATATAAGCATATTAGAGGACACCAGCGTTAATATTAAAGACCTTAATTTATCAGGTAAAACCACTGACGACTCAGATTATAACTTAACCGCCAGCGAAGCAAACAAAAATACTAAAGGTATTATTCAGATGAAAGATATACAATTTTCTTTCTCACAAAAAGATCAAGGTAATCTTATTGTTACCTCTGATTCTGGCTCAATGTTAGAAACAGAAAAGCTTATTAAAATTAATAACTCAGCAACAATCAAGTTCAGAGATTATACAGTGAAGACCAATCAATTAGATATTGATTTAAAGAATTATGCTGCGAAAAGCAATGATTCTATAATCATGACTAAAGGTGATTCCTACCTTCAAGCAGATAGTTTCTCTACCACCAACAACAGCGAAATTATAAACCTAAATGGCAATGTTAAAGCTTCAATCGATCTATCCGATACTAAGAGTCAGTAAGCTAGCTCTTTGCCTTATCGCTATAACTTATAACCCAGCCATTTTTGCTGATAAGTTAGATATACGCTCGGAGAAACTTATTATCGATAGGAATAACAATATAAGTACTTTCGAAGGTAGAGTGGTGGTAGAGTTTAAAGATATAATACTTAAGACGCACAAAATCGAGGTTATTTATAAAGCTGAAAACATTAATAAAAATACAGCTAGTAGCGAGAAAATAGAAAAAATTAAAATAACTAATAAATTCACGGCCTTAAGAGAGATTGTTAATCAACAGAAAACTCCTCTAAGTTCTAAGGAAATAATCAAAGCTAATTACGCTGAATATTTACCTAAAGAAAAAAAACTTTGGATTAAAGGTGATGTAACCGTAATAAAGGACGATAAAACCATTAATTGTGATGAGCTAATCTATTATACAGATATTATTAATATTCATAACGAAGAAAAATATAATGAATCAAATAACTGAACAGGAAAAGCAACTACAGGCAACCCATATCTCTAAATTTTATAATAACAGGCCTGTGGTGCGTGACGTTAGCATACATTTGAAACGTGGCGAAGTAGTCGGCCTCTTAGGTCCCAATGGCGCGGGGAAAACAACGTGCTTTTCAATTATAGCAGGCCTCATTAAAACAGACACTGGTTTACTGACTATTGATGGCAACAATATTACCAATCTGCCTATGTATAAAAGAGCGCGCGCAGGCATTAGTTATCTGCCGCAAGAGTCCTCAATATTCAAGGACCTATCGGTTGAAGAAAACATATTAGCCGCCCTTGAAGGCACAGTAAATGGAACCGATAAGCGAGAGCAAGCGCTTGAAAGCTTACTTGCTGAATTATCGATAACTCATTTAAGGTATGCTCCGGCCGTAGCTCTTTCAGGAGGTGAACGTCGGAGAGTTGAAATTGCTAGAACCCTGGCAAATCATCCAAGTTTCATCTTACTAGATGAACCCCTTGCAGGTATTGACCCTGTCGCTGTAGGTGATATCAAAGAGCTTATAAAAAAACTAAAAGATAGAGGCATTGGCATACTTATTACCGACCACAATGTAAAAGATATATTAGATATAGTTGACCGAACTTATATCATATATGATGGCCAAATATTAAAAGAAGGCACCCCGAAAGAGATCGTTAAAAGCCAGCGTGTTAAAAAAGTATATTTAGGGGAAGAGTTTGATTGGTAGATGACTGTCGATCAAACTCTTCTCTTTTCTTACCCTCTTCCACGAGCTTTGTCAGCTACTTTCTTCATTATTCCTTTTGTTTTACTACCTGTTTTTTCTACAAAACCTTTGAGATCTTGCTTAATAGATTTTGCTTTCTTAAGAGTGGCTTTCAATGCTGACTGCTTTTTAAGCGCTTCTTTCTCTTTATTCTCTTGATCAAGCCCCTTAGGCGCTTCTTTCTCTTTACTCTTTCTTTCACGCTCCATAGCAAAAGCTTCATTTAAGTCATTCGCTTCTAACCTAGATACTAAGGCAAGAGGGGCTTTAAGATCTTGTAAATCTTGTTTAGTAAGCTGGTCTACATTTTTCCCGTTCGTCGCACAGTGGGATTCAACCATTCCTCGCAACTCTCTATAAGCTGGGATTTCAAGTTTGGAAAACGTAAAAACATGCTCATGTTTTTGTTTTTCACTATTCATATAATGATATGGAGGGTTATTTCTCATTGTGTCTAGCAACAACTCATCTACGGTATCAATCGATATTGGTTTTTTGCTTTTTAAAGATTTTATAAATTTAGCAGAATATGGCTTCTGTATTTCTACAAATTCTGCATACACTTGTGGGTTATTAGCTTCTAGTTTTCGCATCTCTCCTCGCCACTGATCTAATTTATTACGGTATTTTTGCTCAGGCGTCATATTCTCAGTTTTCATAATAGTCTCCTATTTGTGTTGTTGTGACAATAATTTAAAGTAGTTAATCATCTGTTAGTATTTCGTTTATCACGTTCAATCAACTAACTAATTTAGCCATTTCTTGTTATCATTTAGCCTTAAAATCTAGCTTAAAAATCAGGGAAAGTAGGCACACCTTCTTTGGTTCCATACCTTTTTTGCGCCCTAAATTTGTTACTGTATTTTCCCAGTTTAAGAGTACTGTGTATTTTATCTAAAGCTTTACCTGCAACTTTTCTAGCTTTTTCGAATACTGTTTTCTTTTCGTCATAAACATTTACATACTCTTTTTTGTCTTTCTTCATATAGATAACCTTAATTAATATTTACCTCTTATTATATTAACATAGATTGAATTTTTATTTACTCCACCCCTTGTCTTTAGGCTTCAGTTTATTGATTACCGCTTTAACTTTGGATTGAGCTTTACTTACAATATTGTTTTTAACATTGTTCAGTTTGTTCTTTAAACCAGGCGCTTGTTCAATTATCTTATCCATATTTCTTCTAGCTTCATTATCAACAAGTCTATTGTTGAATTTCGGAATATTATCTACTAAAGCTGCCTGCCTTTTAGCATTCATTTCTGGCTTAACACCCTTTTTCCATTCTGGTTTTTGTTCATTTTTATTATCCGTAGAAGGGGAAGCTATAGCTGAATTTTGTTTCGTAGTTAATTTAGCTCCAGGCTTTTCAGTCGCGCCGTTTCTTACAGCCATCGCTTCTTTTGCTAGTCTTTGGCTTAACTCCTTTTGTAATGGATTAATGCTTGGAGCTAGATCTCTGGTAACAGGCTTCGCCGGTATATTAGATTGTAGTTTAGAGGTCTCAGCATTTGCCTTAGCTAAGCTTGCCTTATACTCTGGCAATCTTTCTATAGCATCCTTTAAATTCCGAGGACTATCTTGCGAGGGCTTGAATACTTCTCTTGCAAAACTTTGTTCTGCGTTATAAGGTTTAGCTGCTTCCTTTATACCTTTAACTGCTTTATCAGCAAGAAATTTCAAAGGTTCAACTAGATTTTCTCTCTCGATATCAGTTAGAATTTTATAATTTTTTGGGTTATCCTTGCTATCTTTAAGATGCCCATCAATCTTTTTTTTAAGATAATTACGAAGCAAAGCTGTATCTTTTGAATTTAATCCTTTAGCATTAGCCGTTTCCCTAGCAATTTGAGTAGTTAATATCTCTATCTCAACCATTTGTTGGTTATGGGCTCTTTGCTTTTCAAACTCTTCCATAGTTGGTTACTCTTTTTTATATTATTTGATAAATAATAAACCAAACTAATTAAGAAAGCGTTAACTTTCGAGCCTTGATCAACTTTTTATATTATTTCTACTTTCGATTAATTTGAATAACTCCCTTGCCCTCTTAAAAACATTATGCTTTTGAAAAGAATGAATATAGGCTAAATCTTGCTTCTCTTCTCCAATATCTTTTAGGATACTATATAGAGACTGGCTGAAAATATGGATTTGCTCCGCTTCTTCAAGGTCATAAAATATTTGGCCTACAAACTGGGTAGAAGTTTTATGCAATTTGAACTCGTCAAATAGAATATTAAGAACAAGCATATTTAAAGAGTGCCAGTAACGCTTCTCTAGATTTGCCTCAGCCAGGGTAGATACTTGCTGGGCATAAAATATAGGAAAATGCATAAAAAAAATATTTAATATACGAGCCCAAAAACTTGGCGTTTTCCATTCTTTTTGTTGCTTCTCAAAATCGCTTAACAATTCCAAAGCTTCTATTATTCTTTGTCTGCTGCCGCAATCTTTTATAACTTCCATGATTTTTTATACTATCTACTTTTTCCACCCGTTCTATAGGCCATATGTCTCGTATTATAGCTAATTCGTTCAATTTAGGAATCTCATAATAAACTTCCTTTGAAACTTTACTTCTGCTGCGTGTTTGTATACAGGTTCGGTATTTGAATACTCATGTATAGTAAATTTATTTAAAGTGTGGTACGTTGTCATTCCTCGCTTACGTATTACTCATACGCTGCGCTCGTTATTTCTAGTACCACAACTCAACTAATTTCACTATACCTATAAGTAAACTTGGGTTCTTTGTTCTAAGTCTTCTGGAAATTCTCTATTATAAGCGAGCTTCAAAAGAAGTCTAATCTTATCTAAATAATAACAAAATTATGGTTACAACCCTCTTCCATTAGAATTTTTTATAGTTTTAAAAGTTTTCACAGCAGACTTCTTAAGGCTTTTACCTGCTTTCGAAATCTTATTTATAATTTTTTGTAGAGGTTCATTCTCTTTTTTTGTTGCCTTTAAAATATCTTGCTCTAATTGCATTTTCTTTGGATCTCTTGTTAATCCTTTGTAAGTTGTATCATTTTTGACTAAGTCTTCTTTTTTCATAAAATACCTGATTAAATTATTGTTATACTAACTTAACACATAATTGTTAACTAATTATTAACGCGCTGCAATCATATTACGCTTATTTTCTATTTATCACGTTAATTGTTTATTAATATATATATACTAAAATCAATTCAAGACTAATCAAAACCATATTTTTATGAAAAAATTTAATAATGAAAGAGAAGAGCACGCATTTAGAGTATTAGAATCATTTGAATGGTCTTTGAACGATGCCGGTAATTTAATACCAGTAATCGATATAAGTAAGTCGGCTCCTGAAAATGATTTTAAGGCAATTAAAGCAGCCGCACAAGATTTAAATCTGAAACTTGAAGGATCTTCAATATACGCTTTTCGAATTATTGCTCCACCAAAGCATATTAAGAAGTTGGCTAAACAATATAGAAATCTTAAAGAAGATTGGGTAATTACCGACAAAGTAGACGCAGATAATTATATAGAACCTCCGACTCCTAAATCGACTTGGGGTAATTTGTTTCAAGGAGCAAAAAGTTATTTTTCAAGTGCAGCCCAACAAGTGCAGCAAAATATTTTGCCAGTGATGGGGGAGAAAATCTCTCAGCTAGCAGATCAAGCTAAAGATTACTACCAAGCATATAATGCTGGAGATCCTGAGCCAGGAAATAGATACCCTAAAAAACAAAATAAAGCTTCTAATGAAGATACTAAGCGTATAGAGCCTAGAATCCCCAAAAGAGAAGAAATATTACAACTACAAGAGCCCGAAGCTCTTAGAAATAAGGGCTTAGAGGATCATAAGAATCAAGACTATACTGCGCCAAGCAAAGAAGAAGAGATAACTGCAAAGCCTGCAAATACGCTTAAAAGCATATTGAAAAAAGGCGCAAGCCCTGATAAAACAAAGAAAAATGTTAAATTTACTGATAGAGTTGAATTCCGAACATACAATCTTGCGCCCAATGAAAAGAGGGGAAAACATAAACCTGGAGCGACGAAGAAGAAGGTAAGCCATACGGAAAACATCTCTAAAGGGGAAAGCTCGTTTGGCAAATCCTAAAATATTTTATCTTTAGTCATAGTAGCATTTAGTCTTAGGCGGCCAGTCTCCGCTCCCCTATGCCTTGTTTTGAGGACTCCAATGACCAAAAGGTTAAGGTATTAACCGATATTACAAACTTTCAACCTTAGGTTGTGATTTTTGACCCCCCCTATATTTTTAGCAGCTCAACCGTTAAAAAATTGTCATCGCGAAAAATGGCGAAATATATTTTATGAGCCATTTTATGGCGATCCAGTAAAATTAATCACCTACTATCAAGCTTCGCTTGATAACTGGTTTGCCGCGTCGCTTTTAGCTCCTCGCAAAGACGATGTGCTATCCCCTCCCCCCTATTTTTTTAAAGTATTATAAAAGAAATTAATTTATTGTATGGTTGAAATATTATGGGCCTTTTCAACCGTGCAATAAGTTTATTTATCTCCTTGAATAATTTAATATATAGTGGACTTCCCACTAAGTAGTTTTTACCTGATCTTTTTGAAACAAGGCTTTCTTAACTTCTGATTATACCAATTATTTAAGCCAAGCTTAGACGCAAAAATAGACTTTACAAAAGTTGCATTCGCGCCTAAGCTACAAAAATTTTCTGACATTGTTTAATAATAAAATAAGCTTTACGCTACAAACCATTCCTTTGCTTTATCTAAAAGGATAATAAATATAATAACTATATGAATAATGATAAATTTGATATAATCGTCCAAGACATTCGACTTAATAAGACTAAAGAAAAGCTTTATATATACATATATAATCTAAAGGATCTTCTGGAGATATGCCAAAGCTTAGAAAAAAATAGTTCCTTAGCAGCATGTCGCCTTTGGAGTAGCACTATAAGTGACGAAGGAGCTATTGCCTTAGCTGAAACATTGAGAAAAAATAATTCTTTAATCAAAATGGATCTAAGGAATAATAAAATAGGCAACGAGAGCACTATAGCATTAGCTTCCGCTTTACAAAATAATTATACTCTAAAAAACCTCAATCTTTCTTATAACAACATAGGCAACGAGGGCGCTATAGCATTAGCTTCCGCTTTGCAAGATAACTATACTCTAAAAAACCTCAATCTTTCTAAAAATAACATAGGCATTGAGGGCGCTATAGCTCTTGCCCTAGCATTAGAAAAAAATACTTCTCTAACCAAAATTCATCTTGCTATCAACTATATAAGCGATGAAGGTGCTAAAGCCCTCGCTCAGACTCTTAAAGTTAATAATCCTCTAACCAAGCTTTCACTAGAAGGGATCAAAATAAATGATGAAGGCGCTATAGCATTAGCTTTAGCATTAGAAAAGAATACTTCTCTAACTGTTATTTCTCTGTCTAATAATAATGCTGGATACGCAGGAGCCAAGGCTCTAGCAAATGCATTGAAATATAATTTTTCTCTAACAAAACTTAATCTTTACGATAATAATTTAGGCGATGAAGGAGCAATAGCCTTGGCTTCTGGTTTGAGTAGTAATAGATCTTTAACATGGCTCTATATTGGTTATAATAAAATTGGCAATGAAGGAACTTTAGCATTAGCCGAAGCGTTAAAATATAATTTCTCTCTAAGCGAATTATATCTTGATTTTAACAAAATAGGCGATGTAGGAGCAGAATCGTTAGCTAAAGCATTAATTTATAATAACTCTTTAGCCAAGCTATCTCTTTATTCTAACAGTATAGGCGATATAGGAGCAAAGGCTTTAGCAAATACCATAAAGGATAATAATTGTTTAGTCGAGCTTAACCTTGGGTCAAATAAAATAAAGGCTGAAGGAGCAAAAGTTCTAGCGATTGGTTTGTATAGTAATAATACTTTAACAAAGATTGATTTTTCTTATGCTAAAACTGGTAAAGAAGTAATAACCCTTGCCGAGGCAATAAAAAATAATAAAAAGCTAGCCGAAATTAAGCTTAGTGGAAATAAATTAAGCGCTGCAGGCGCTAAAGCATTAGCTGAAGCATTAATATATAATAAGTCTTTAACCAAGCTAAGCCTGAGCGATAACAGTTTAGGCGATGTAGGAGTAAAAGCTTTAGCCAAAGCATTAAAGTATAATTTATCCCTAAAATATATAGAGTTCGATAGTAACAAGATTGGCTATGGAGGAATGCATGCTTTAGCGGAGGCATTGAAATATAATAAATCTTTAGCAGAGCTACATCTTACATGTAACATTATAGGCGATGAAGAAGCGAAAGCTTTAGCTGAAGGGTTGAAGAAGAATGTATATTTAACAAACCTTGCTATGGACTACGAAAAAATAAGTCATGAAGGCTCAAGTGCCTTAGCCGCAGCTCTTAAACATAATTATGTAATAATTGAACCTTTAACTTATGGGGATTATATAGATTATCTAGAAAGCGGTATACCCCAATATATATTAAGGAATCAGCAGCTACTTGATATAGCTTTCTTCCATGCTTATGAATATTTTTTTAATAGAAACAATCAAAATATAGTTATTGGAAAAGTATCACCTAATCCTATCTCTACCAAAGATATTTTTCTACTAAAAAGACACCATCGTAAAGTTAAATTCAAATTTGCATCAAAAAATTCGAAAAAATATTCAATATTTTACAAAGAACTTGAAAAATATGAGTTAGAGAATTTCCTAAAACTTAAAGGAATATGCTTAGGAGAAAAATCGAATTTAGGGGACTTAGGTTTTTTTACCAACGATATAAGGTCAGAAATATTTAGTCACTTAGTTGAAAGCGAGCTTGTACCAACTTTAGCGGGTAGAGATCATAATTCATTAGAATCGGAAACCTAGCTTTTATAGCGGGAAGTCAAGTATAAAATAAAGTTTTCTCGATGTTTCAATATGTCCTTATTATGTACGTGACTAAAAATATATCTCTCGAAAAAATAGCTGCTTATTTTCAGTGCATCAATCATATCTTCAGGTGAAATATCATTAGTTTGTGAGTCTGCGAGAAAGCTTGGTAGTTTTAGTAACTTATCTTGGTAAGGTTTTGCTGCTTCACTAGAAACCGCCCTACCCGACTTTGGCGACAAAAACTTAAGCTCATGTTCTTGACCAGTTACTGCACATTTGGTAAAATCTAGGCTGTAACCAGCTTTAGCAAGCAAGAAAAATTCAAACTCGATATATTTCCTAAAGTTAAAACCATCCTTTATAATATCCTCTAAATAAAGACTTATCCGATCATACATTTCACCCACATGCTCTCTCTCACGGAATAATATTTCAATTAATGAAAATATACTACTGACAGAAAGCAAGGTTACATAATTTAGCATCAAGATACTGGAAAAAGCTTTAACAAGCTCCGCTCTAATGGTCCCAACTTGCTCACTAAGCCTCGCTGACCAGGTAAATTCCACCAAATTTCCAGGAAAAAATAGATTACTATTAGCTTTAGACGCTATATTCTTCACAAAACCTCGGCAGACACCATGTTTCTCGCTAAAAATTTTGACTATACCACTAGCCTCCTGCGACCGCTGCAAGGATAACACAAAGCCATTATCTTTTATTTCCATATTGAAATTCTCTTGTTTTTTAAGGTTTTTTTAAATAATATAATTATATCATATTAAGGGAGTATATATGTGCTTCAAATGGCTTAAAAGAATTAGTTTTGGATTGATTTTATTTTTTTCTTCATCTCTATCTATTTTATCCAAAGAAAAGATTGTTATAGCGGGAGATAAATGGTGCCCATATAACTGCGAACCTGGTTCAAATATGCCCGGCTATATGGTTGAAATGGCGCAAGCAATCTTTGCAAAACACAATATTGAAGTTGAATATGTATTAAGATCTTGGGATAAAGCGATTGAGGAGGTTAACCAAGGCAAAATCCATGGCGTAATTGGCGCTTCCTTCGATGAAAATTCTGAACTAGTTTATCCTACCGTACCACAAGCCTATGGTATTAATTCAGCTTTCACCTTAGAGGATAGCAAATGGAAATATGACGGGATAAAGTCACTTAAAGATCTTAAAATAGGCTTAATACTTGGCTATAAGTACCCCGAAGATATAGGGAATTTTATTTTTAACAACTTACCAAAAACACCTGAATCATTTATTTTCGAAGGTGGAGAAAATGCAGTTAGAGAACAAATTAAGAATCTACTTAACAAAAAGATAGACGTATACTTTGAAAATGAGTATGTTATGGCGCATGAAATGAAGCTTGAAAATGGTCCAAGATTACGTAACGCTGGCCAGATAGGTAATGAGCTTGATAAATTATATATAGCATTCTCGCCAAAGCTTAAAAAATCCTACACTTACGCTAAAATTCTATCTGATGGGATGGAAGAGTTTAGGAATTCAGGCAAGCTCGCTGAGCTTTACAAAAAATACGGTTTAAGCAACTAGTAGAAAATGAAAATTTTAAGTTACCGTGATAAGAAACCTAGAATAGATGATAGCGCCTTCATAGCTGAGGGCGCTATCATTATTGGTGATGTAACCATTGCTGCTGAGTCAAGCGTCTGGTTCAATTCTGTTATACGCGGTGATGTGGCAAGGATTGAAATTGGAAGGGCGACTAATATTCAAGATGGCACTATTATCCACGTCTCCCGCAATGATGGGCCTACTCTAATTGGCAACCGCGTAACGATTGGACATAGAGCCGTAATCCATGCTTGCACAATATATGATGAAGCTTTTATCGGCATGTCGGCAACTATACTTGATAAAGCTATAATCGAACCTCAAGGCTTTATTGCCGCCGGCGCACTGTTAAGCCCAGGAAAAATCGTAAAATCTCGTGAATTATGGGCTGGCGTTCCAGCTAAGTTTATCCGGCACCTGAATCAAGATGAAATAGATTATCTAGCAAAATCTAGTGACAATTATGTGAAACTTGCCTTAGATTATGCTTCGTTTATTTGAAATTCTGCTGCGAGTTGGTATATAGGTTCGGTTTTAATCCTTATGTACTTATAAGTAGACTGCGGTTCTGCGTTCTAAGCCCACTTCTAATACCTACCATAAGCGAGTCTCTAAAGAAGTCTATTTACGATAGCTTGAGCTCTATAGGTATTTAAGTCAAGCTAGTTGATCACAAAAAGGTTAATATACTAACCTTTTTTACAACCCTTCAACCTTAAGTTGTATTTTTTGACCCCTCCCCTAATTTTTTCTTATTTAAGGAGTCGAAAATTAGCCAGTTATAATTCCAGTTTGTATAAGCTTATCTTTCAAAATCATTTCATCAAATGGCTTCATAATATATTCACTGGCGCCTGATTGTAGTGCAGCTTGAATTTTATCAAGCTCATTTTCAGTTGTACAGACAATAACAACGACTCCAGGGTTTGCGCCGTTCTGCTTAAAAGCTTTAAGGAACTCAATCCCGGTCATAACTGGCATATTCCAATCAAGAATGATAAAATTAGGTAATTGTTTTGCGCACTCTTCAAGCGCAACTTGGCCATTTTCAGCCTCCCTGCAAGTGATGCTAAATTTCTCAAGCATTTGCTTAATTGCTTTTCGTATCACCGGTGAATCATCGACTATTAAAGCATTTTTCATTCTTATTCTCTTTAAAAATTAATCTATCTACTTAGCCATAGAATTTTTCTTAGGAAGTAATTTCTCTATATCAACAATAATTAGAAGTTTATCTTTTAAGGTAAAGATACCTTGCGATAATTCTTTCCACTGTGGATTTAAGTTATTAGGGTTAGATTGCAAGTCTTTATTATTGAGATTTAAAACATCACCTACATCATCAATAATCAAGCTATATAGCTCATCCTCAAACTCTATAACGACACTCATATGACTTGAAACATCGTTAGTTGCGTTTAAGCCTAATATTACTTTAAAATCAATTGCTGTTACTATCCTACCCCTAAGATTTAAGGAACCACTTACTAATTTTGGCGCAAGAGGCACAGGCTCAATCTCTAAAGGGTTAAGCACATCTCTAACATATTTTACTGGTATACCAAAGTAATAATTATCCACCTTAACTTCAAGGTAATAATTTATTTCTTGGTCGTTCCGTAATTGATTTCCCTGTTTAGCCATATATTACCTTCCACTCAAATCTGTTAGTACGCGAGCTAGCTCATCATGGTTGGTTTTAGATACGCAAGCAGTAAAACCAAGTTCTTCAAAATTATATTTTACTTTTTCTGAAACATTTGAAGATAGAGCGATTATCGGTACTAAGTTTTCTGATTTATTCTTAGTATAAGCTTCTGCAAATTCTATTCCTGACATACCAGGCATATTCAAGTCTGTAATTATGATATTATAACTCTCAGGACTATTTAGTAGCTCTAAAGCTTTATTAGCTCTATCGACAGAAGTAACCTTATAACCTAATTTTTCAAGTGTTGGCGGCATAAATTTTCTAAAAAAGGCGCTATCATCAATTAAAAGTATATGAGGTTTTTTCTTGATACTCTCTAATTTAATTGCATCGGTTGCTATATCTTTAAAGAACATCTGCTCAAATAAAGCTGGAACATCAATTAAATCGGTTGTATGGCCACCAATCACAATTGACCCAAGAGAAAGTGGCATATCGTTTTTAGTAAATGCTTTAACATCCTCTTCTACGATATCAATGATCTCTTTTACGATTATTCCAATCATCTTATCACCATCAATGAATACCGCGCACTGCAGCGAAGAATTATTAGGCCATTCCATTTCATCTAAATTTACTAAATGCATGAAATTATCACGATATTGTACTACTTTACGATTTCCAGATAACTCAATATCCTTTACCTCAACCTTCTCAAGCCTTGCAACTAATTCGAGAGGTACTGCTATTCTTTTGCCACTAAACTGATTCATAATCAGGAAGCTTGAGAGATTCTGACTCTCTGCAATCTTAGCTTTATCAAGTTTTGGTATATTATCTATATTTGAAGAAGATTTAATATTTGCAACAATCTTAAGAATGCTGGCCATTTCTAGAATCATTATAACAGAACCATCACCTAGAAGCGTGCTTCCACTATAAACATCAATTGTTTTTAAAACTGGTGCTACTGGTTTGACCACTATTTCTTCAGTGTCGTATATTTTATCAACTAATATACCGAAATCTGTTCCATTAATTTCGCAAACAACAACGTAAGAACATTTCTTTAACTGCTCCTCTGCATTAAAACCAATGCCAAGTATACTATTTAAAGAAAGCAACGGTAGCAGCTTACCTCTAAGGCGGAGGACAAGGTTGTTATTAAGATTTTCAAGCTTATAAGCTGATCTCTCCCCTACCCGTACCATTTCAATAATATTAATTTGCGGAATACCAAATTTACGGCCAGAAGCTCCAACAATCAATACTGACATGATGGCAAGTGTAAGCGGAATCTTTATTACCATTGTCGAACCTTTACCGAATTCAGATCTAAGCTCAACAGTACCGCTGATCTTTTCAATATTAGTCTTAACTACATCCATACCAACACCGCGGCCAGATACTGCAGTTACTTTCTCTGCTGTCGAAAACCCAGGAAGAAAAATAAATTGCATTATCTGCTGGTCACTAATATTTACCGAATCGCTTTCCTGGATTAACCCTCTCTCAACAGCCTTTTGTCTTATTTTTGCTACATCAAGACCTTTCCCATCATCCTCAATTTCTATTATAATATGTCCGCCTTGATGATAAGCTTTAAGAGTAACTCTTCCAACCTCAGGTTTCCCAATTTTTTTTCTTACCTCTGGTAGCTCTATACCATGATCAATTGAATTCCTAACCATATCGGTTAAAGGATCTTTTATGCTCTCAATCAATTGGCGATCTAGTTCAGTTTCACCACCTATTTTACATAACTCTACCTTTTTCCCGAGTTCTATTGAAAGGTCCCTAACAAGACGAGTAAAAGGAGCCCAAGTATTCTCAATTGGCTGCATCCTTGTTTTCATTACTTTTTCTTGTAGCTCTGAAGTAATATGGTTTAGTCTTTGTATTGAAGTTGAAAATTTGCTTACATCATTAGTGTTTTTACGCATAAGCTGTTGCAGCTGATTCCTTGTTAAGACAAGCTCACTAACAAACTGCATTATGCCTTCAAGCACATTTAAATTAACTCGAATAGTTTGATTCACAACGCTGCTTGCTTTCTGCGCTTCGCCTTTATTTTCAGTTGCGGCAGCCTTAACATCATTTTGTACCAATCCATTATCTTTAGGCGCATCCATAACAGCTACTTCTGTGACGGTAGCAGCTTCAGCTTTACTTTCTTGACTAGCATTTGTTGCTGCTACTGCTTCTGTTTTTGGATTAGCTTCGATACTTACAGGGGAAGAAGCGCCTTTTAGCGCTTGCTCTAAGCGTGAAAGTAATACGCTATCGTCACCTTGAGGCTCTTGAGAATGCGTTTCGATATAAGTTAAAATACCTTTGATTATATCTAATACTTCAAGTATTAAAGAAATCTTCTGCTGATCAACTGGGAGCTCTTTATCGCGGATTTTACCTAAAATATTTTCACCTGAATGCGCTATTTTTTCTAATCGTGATAAACCTAAAAATCCACAGGTACCCTTAATGGTATGCATAACCCTAAAGATTTTACCGATCAACTGCTCATCATTCGGATTATGTTCAAGCGAAACTAAACTCTCATCTAACTCATTTAGATTCTCATTAGTCTCTGTCAAAAACTCTTTAAGTAAATCATCCATCTTCACCCTCCCAGTAAAGATCTATATAATTAAGATTGCTCTATTATATAGTCTATTTGTTTATCTCTTATATTAATTTCTATATTTGCATGCAATTTCTCTGCCAATTGCCTCGTGTAATAAGTATGAATATTAGTCGTGCTAATAATTATATTATTAAACACACCCTGCAGAAGGGCGTTTTTCTCATCATCAACCTTTAAATTATCACCCAAAGCACTAAAAATAATTCTTTTTTTCTGGTCTTTCTCTTCAATTACTAATCTTATCGACCCGCCATGTATCAAACTTCCCATAGCAATTACAATAAAGCAATATAGTAACTTACAACTATTTATATCGATAAAGACGTTAGGTACATGCATATATTTCTCATTGAAATCAAGCTTTACTTTGGTACTTTCAAGAAAATCATCACTTAACTTCTTAAACTCTCTTAAATCAGCTTCTCCTTGCGATTTAGCAATACCATAAGCTTGCCTGTAAAACATTAGCCTACTTATCGCTTGTTTAGCGCTAACTTTAACAAGCTCGATTGCCTTTTGCTGCATAGCGTCATTTGTCTCTTCAAGAAACTCAACACCATTGCTTATAGCACCTAGAGTCCCTGCCAGCTCATGACAAAACTTAGCATTTAAATATTGCGCTAACTCTATATCCTTTATCATTACTTCCTCATAAATCTGTTAAAAATGTCTAAAACTAATCCTAGTTTTTTCAAAAACTTAGGCTTTTAAGATATTTTACGTTCTAAAACGTATTCTCTTCCGCCTAATATACCCTAAATTGCAAAAATACCAATTCCATTTTTTTACTTAAAGGTAAGTTTTTTACTTTTGCGCCCCTCCAACAATTTGCTCAATTATATACAAATTCTAGTAATTTAGAATAGCGAGCTAACATTTTTACCAGTTATTTACTTCTCTCAAAGCGCTGAAAAGACTTTGATCAAAATATATTTTATACAATAAGGGTTAATGAATTATTAAATAAAAGGAAGGTTTTCTATTTTTTTCTTGTAAGGGCAGTTATAATACCCCGTAACGATTGAACTTCATTGTGGGAGAGTTGTTCTATCCTAGTAAATATATTTCTAATATTTAAAGTCATATGATGTTTTTTTTCAGGATTCCTAAAAAAAGGCGTTTTATCAAGCTCACTAAATAAATGCTCAAAGAAATATTCTACTTCTAACTTCGTAGCGAGCTCTTGTTTATTAATATGAGCCTGCTGGTTTTCCATATTAAATATCTCATAGCATATAAGCATGACGGCCTGCGCAATATTTAATGAGGAAAAGGAGGGATCGGTATTTATAGTGATTATTTTATTAGCAAGTGCAATTTCTTCATTATTCAAGCCAGTACTTTCTCGGCCAAACAGAAAACCGACCTTCGCATTTTTAGGCATGTCGTTATTAAGCTGCCTTAAGTTCACATATTGTTTATTCATGTCCCTTGGTTGAGCAGTAGTTGCATAAACATATTCAAGGTCGTTAATTGCATCTGTTAAACTTGAGAATATTTTAGCTTCATGTACTATATTAGCTGCTCCAACTGCCATGGACATAGCTTTCTCATTAGGCCAGCCATCACGCGGCTCGACAATACGCAGCTCCTCAATCGCAAAATTCTTCATTGCTCTTGCTGCTGCGCCAATATTTTCTCCCATTTGCGGGGCAACTAGTATTATTATAGGCTTATGCATTTTATTTATTATAAAAAAATGAGGAGGATACATTCCTCCTGGAATTTAAGCTTTAAGGAAATTTAAAGGCTCAATAAAACATTATGTTTTAAAATAAACTTCCTTCATAACTCGCTTATGCTAGAGAATTTGCAGAAGACTTGGAACAGAGAACCACATAAGCAAAGAAGCGCTCATAACCTTAAGCATGCAACTTGCTTTTTGCTGGATTAAGTTCATCATATTTTTTGAGAGTAACTAGCAATTGCTCAAACTGATCAAGCCTCCACATGCATGGCCCGTCACTAGGTGCATTATCAGGATCTTGATGTACTTCCATGAATACCCCTGCAACACCAACCGCAACAGCAGCGCGCGCAAGAATATCTACATATTCTCTTTGTCCGCCACTTGCACCACCCAAACCCCCTGGTTTTTGCACGGAGTGTGTTGCATCAAATATCACAGGAGATCCTAAATCACTCATAATCTTAAGCCCTGTCATATCAGATACCAGGCCATTGTAACCAAAGCAAGTACCACGTTCTGTTACCATCACTTGATCTGCGCCAAAATGCTCAAGCTTTCCAACAACATTCTTCATATCCCAAGGTGCTAAAAATTGGCCTTTTTTTACATTTATTGCTTTACCGGTTTTAGCTGCAGCCTCAAGTAAATCTGTCTGTCTGCATAAGAAAGCTGGAATTTGTAAAATATCAACATAAGGAGCAACCGCAGCGCACTGCTCTTCTTTATGTACATCAGTAATAATTAAGCAACCAAACTCTTGCTTCAATCTTTCAAAGATTGCCAGGGCATTATTTAAGCCAATTCCTCTTTTCCCTGCGTGAGAAGTTCTATTCGCTTTATCAAATGAGGACTTGTAAACGAAAGGGACCTTATGCTTAGTCGTAATATTAACTAACTGCTCTGCCATAAAAAGCGTATGATCGAGGGATTCGATCTGGCATGGGCCGGCTATTACAGCAAGCGGTAGATTATTACTAATTTCAACATTGCTAAATTTAACAATATTTTGTTGCTTCATTTTATTCTTCTAATTGATGTTTAGGGTTACTGAGCTACTGGCAGCGAATCATTATCCTGCTTTTTCTCTTCTTGAGCTTGCTCAATGATACTTGTATGTTTCTTAGTAGATAAGTTTGCAAGTAATATTGAGTTCATTAAAAATAAAGTCGCTAAAACAACTGTTAATTTTGTCATAAAATTTGCTGCAGTTTTTGCTGTCATAACACCAGAGTTACCGCCACCACCTAAGCTAGCTAACCCATCAGTACTCGATTTCTGTAGTAATATAACGGTTATAAGTAGTATCGCAATAACTATATGTACAATGAGAAAAATATCTAGCATGGTATATTACACTCCATTTAGGCAAAGTTTAATGAATTCTTCGGCATCAAGAGAAGCTTTGCCAATCAGCACTCCTGAAATACCAGGTATATTTAATATATCTCTAACGTTTTTAGACTCTACAGAGCCACCATACACTATTTTTACATCATTTTCAAGTATCGCTTCTTGATATAGGTAAGACGTAATTTCCTCGATTTGCTCATGAGAAGGTATTATCCCAGTTCCTATAGACCATAATGGCTCATAAGCAAGTATGTAATCCTGACAGCCTGGCGGAATAGATGCATGTATCTGCTGAGTAATTGCTTCAAGATAGACTCCGTTTTCTCTTTCCTGGCGGCTCTCCCCTACGCAGACTATAGGAGTAATACCAGCATTGATACAATTATTTATCTTACTTTTTATTATCTCATTCGTTTCATTAAAATACTTCCTTCGCTCGGAATGACCAATGATTGTGTGATTTATCCCATGCTCCTTAAGCATATAGGCGCTAACTTCTCCAGTATAAGACCCAAATTTTTCCTGAACTATACTAACATCTTGGCTTGCAAATTTGAGCGCTCTAAAATGTTGCTTAAGTGGCAGTAAGTAAAGCTCCGGAACGGATAAAATAATATGTTCCCTAGGAGCTGGAGAATTTTCAAGTTTCTCACAAAAATCATGCGCTAACTCAAAGGTAAAATTCATCTTCCAGTTAGCAATAAAAGTATAGTCCATATAAATTAGCTTTCGTTTCGTAAGTTTTTGTTGCAGAATCTGTTATTAATATTTATTTTTAAATAAATTTCAACATAAAAACAACAAAGGTAAGAATGTTAACAAATATTAGAAAAGCAGCAGATAGCTGGTGGTTTAAATCAATATTAATCGTAATAGTTATAACATTCTGCTGGACTATTGGTACTAACGTACGTGGTTCAGGAGAGGATAGATTAGTCACTTTTAAAAAAGCAAATCCTATTACAGGGCAAGAATTTTTAAACGCACAGAAAAACGAAATTACCCGTATACAAAACCTTACAGGTAACCCTCTTACAACTGAACAGATTCATCAGCTAAATATTCCAAGCATGATAATTGAACAGCTCATTAATAGCCGTATGCTAACTCAGCTAGTTCAGCAATATAATTTAGATTTTACAAATAATCTTATGCTGGAGCAGATAAAAAAACTGCCAGTTTTTCAAAATGATAAAGGAGTATTCGATCCAAAGCTTTTTGCTTATGTGTTACATAACGCAGGGATAAGCGAGGAAGACTATATTAAACGCATTAAAGATGAAATAGCTGAACAAATAGTCATTAGCATGTTTGCATCCAATGCTCTTGCACCAAAATTACTAGTTCAAAATATAGCTGATTATCTTAATGAAGTACGTACTATGGAAATTGTTAGCATCGATGCAACAAATGTTCCTCTTACAGACCATAATTTCTCTCAAGAGACTCTGCAGAACTACTACGAAGCGCATAAACAAAGTTATACTGTACCAGAAAGCAGGAATTTTACTTACGGATTGCTTAGTAAAGATTCATTGAAGAAAGATATCACTGTAACGGATAAAGAAGCAGAGGAGTATTATAAAGACAATATCGATGAATATAAACGTATTGCTGCAACTTTAAAAACATCAAGCTTGAATAATCTAAGCGGCATAGTTAAGACTGCTCAAGGCTACCACGTTATTAAAAAGGTTGAGCAAATACCAGCTATCAATAAAAGCTTTGCAGCTGTAAAAACAGAGCTTCTTGAACTGGTAAAGAAGAAGAAACTTGAGCAAAAATTTGTTGAGGCTTCTAAAAAAGTTGAAGATGAACTTGCTGCCGGCGCTACCCTCTCAGAAGTAGCTAAAAAGTTTGATTTAAAACTAGAAAATGCCCTAGATGTCACCACGAAAAATTTTAATAAGAAACTTAGCAATCACTTCCAAATGTCTGACTCTGATAAGCTTTTTTCTTTAAAAGAAGGCGAGATATCAGATATTTTTGAAATAAATCAAAAAACGCCTGCTATTGCAGTAGTTAAAGCTACAAAGGTTATCCCAGAGCAAGTGAAAAGCTTTAATGAAGTTAAAGACATAGTTACCAAAGAATATGCTTTACAGCAAAAATTCCAAGTAGCGTATAATATGCTTAGTGACGCCACAAAGAGCGGAGAACTTAGCGCTAAAGATAAGAGTAATAAACACCTGAAAGTAAATAGTAACTATAAGCTTGCAAGAGTAGATCTTATCAATCAACAGAAAGCTCCAACTTTCCCAATCGAATTGCTTTATAGAGTATTTGAAATGGATAAAGGCGGTTTTACAGAAGTGTTTAGCGATGGAAAAAACCTTTATACAGCCAAAGTTCAAGATATTAACCTTGATAAAACAAGCTCTAAAATAAACACTAAAGCTATTGAAGATAAGCTGCATACAAATTACAATAACAGCATTTTCGAGGAAATTATTTTAGACCTTAGAAATAAGAATAATGTACAAGTGAGTGATAAAGTTAAGGCTTATATCAATAGAGAATAATAAAACTAACTATTATACTTATATTAGAATACTTAAAAAGGGGGTAATTACCTCCTTTTTTTATATTTACTATAGCAAGGGTTAACGTCATTAAGAGAACTGTCCTTGAGGCGCAAACTCGTCATCGCGAAAAATGGCGAAATATATTTTATGAGCCATTTTGTGGCGATCCAGCTCAACTAATCATTTATACCTAAGTTTTGCTTGATAACTGGACTCTCACGCTGACAAGAGTTCGCTTAGGAAGTGACAACTCGCTACCCCTCCCCCCTGTTTTTTAAAGTATCTTAGGCGGGGTAACTTACTATAGTTAAAAATTGAACGGTACTCAATCTTAATAGCCCTATATATTTATACATAGTATTCAAAATCTAAACAGCCGTTTCGCTTAATTCATACTACCCACTTAATTTAACAGCACTTGTTAGCACGATTGAAAGTTTCAAAGCTTTTGTAACCGTGCAATGAGTTTCTTCATCTCTTTAAACAATTTAATGCATAGTGAGCTTTCCACTAAGTAATTTTTACCTTGTTTCGCATGAATTGGAGAAATAAAAAACCGTCAATACGAACGATGTTGCGAAACAATTTGAAGTAATCTAGTCCAACGAATCATTTTTATTCACTTCTAAGTGTCTTCATAAGTTTATTGAAGAATTTTAGTTTTCTAGCTACAGCATAATACCTAAGTAACTAGATCAGAATAATTTGGAGGGTCGAGAAATCAGTGCTTAGCGGCTAGCGTTTGTTAATTATTTTTATGCGATAGACACGTCTCTTTAAAGTCAAGCGATTCAAACCCTATAAGTACTGTAATGAAAGGCTCGCTTCAAAACAAAGATGTTGTTAAATTAACTTAAGGAATATTTTATTTTACTTGAAATAAATTATAAAACTTATATAAGTACGTAAGTTCAAAACTTAACTGAAGTGAAATTTATGAAATTTACCGAGAAACCAACAGACGAAGAGGTAGCAAGAAAACTCCGAGAGGAGTTAGAAAGAGAAGACGAGTTACTCGCAAGACAGATGCAGGACGCAGAATTCAACTCTCCTCATCAACCTTATTATAATGCCGCTAAAGTAGTTAACCGCGCAGAGGTAACCAACGAGAATCATTTACCTAATAATTATTTCACTTTAGGAGAAAGAGTAATTTACGATGGAGATAATTGCTTGTCTGATACATCCTTCAATACATCAAAATATATTGAAATTTACAATACCATATGGGAGTGGTATCATTATCTACAGTTATGTTCAGTACCTAAAAACGAAATTCCTAGCAAAATTGCCGAAATAACAGAACTGAATAATGATTTTATAAACAAAGTTTTAGGTTATAACGAAGGAAAAAATCATAAGAGTGAAGTGAGTAGCCCCTCTCCTAATAACAATTTCCTGGATTCTTATTACAAAGGTCTACAAGATAAATTAGAAGAGAATTTTACAAATAACGCAAAAGCCACTAGACCTACTCCCTCTTCTCCGTCTAAGACAAACCACCCTAGGGATAATAGTTTCATGAGAAATCCCAAAAAATTAAAGCTTAATAATTATAATGAGAAGTTTCCAAATGAAGCAGAAGATGTTATTTATATCGATGATACAGATTTAATCGATTTTAATAGTATAAATTCACCCACCTCGCAAAAATCAATTAAAACAAACGCTAAATCAAAGAAATTATTGCTACCTAAACCTGAAATACCTCAAGCATTAGCACTTGCTGCAGATAAAATCACGGATAAAGAAGCTGAAGAAATTACTTCAAAAGAATTAGAAGAAATCTGCCCAGTTTATAATGATCACGAGAATGCTCCTTCCGAACTAGAGTTCAATATATATACATTATCACAGCTCCTCGTTTTCCAAGTAACTAAGGATGTCTATATCCATAGTTTCAGAACGGAATTTAATATGGAATATGAAGAAGTCATGCAAGTAATAGATAAAGTTAAATCATTTATAAGCCAGAATGTAACTAACCAACTTAAGACGTTAGAACAGAATAAAGATTTAGATAAGCCCGACAGTACCAAGCTTGAAGAGCTTAACTTAGATTATCATGAGTTAAATTATCCAAACAACGATAATTCTAATTACCATTTAAATTATAAGAACTATTGCTCTTCAGATTTGTGGTTAAATTAGACTTCTTTGTGAGAACTCTACTTCTGCTGCGAGTTTGCATATATAGTAAATTTATTTAAAGTGTGGTACTACGTCGTCATTCCTCGCTAACGTATTACTCATACGCTGCGCTCGTTATTTCTAGTACCACAACTCAACTAATTTCACTATAGGTTCGGTACTCAAATCCTCATCTACCTATAAGTAGTGCGGTTCTGCGTTCCGAGTCTTCTGCAAGTTCTCTTATCCATAGTTCAAGTTATTAAATATAAAAAGGAAATTTCAAGGAAAAAAAGATTATGTGGCTTTTAAAATTCTTAAGGGAGAAAAGCTGCACCAAATAAAAAAATATTCGTTTGGTTGCGCCCTTCTCTTAACTTTTCAATTAAGTGATAATTTTAGTTAGAAGAAATCTTGATCTGTAAATTTAGTAAGGATTTCTGCATAACGCATTTCATACTCAACTTCAGAGATATGATCCTTTAATTGTTCAAGCTCAGATAAAGCCAGAGCGCAGCTAATTTCTTTCTCTTCTTCATCATATCTTCGAGCAGCGCGAACGGATTCTCTATAGTCTTTAAAGTCCTTTTCTCTGCTGCTTGTAAATGAGTTTTGGTAGGAATAAGTTGTCCTACTATAGAAATCATCTTCTAATTTATCCATGATATCAAAATGAACCTTCGGCATATCCTTAGTCCTTCTTAAAGAAGATTCTACAGCCGGCTCCTCTACTTCCTCTTTCCCGCTCGAATAACGGTTGGCTTGCTGCTTAGTTTCTTGCTTATAATGGTCTACATCCGGTTGTTCCAGAATACTTGCAATAAATTTCAAGCTTTCTTTATATTGATTTTCATCAATTCTACCTAGCAACATGTTTTTCCAATCCTGTATTAGTTTGACGCTATAACCCTTAATCGCATTTAAATAGTCAACTTCAGGTATGTCTTTTGCCTTCTTAATAAGATAAATATCTTTATATTCTAGATCATGCAGTAAATCGTGCACGCTAATTAAAGAAGGTTTTACAGCATGCGCAATAGGTGCAAGACTTAAAAAGTTTATAAACTCGTATATCTCTAGCTTTTCAATATTATCTATCAAAAGGGATATAAAAACATTACAATAATTATCCATTAGAACTTTGTTGGTAATACCTTTATTCTTTAATCTGAAAATAATTTCATCTATATCCTCAGCAATTCCAGCTCTTATTTCTTTAGGAAGTATATCTAAGTATTCTTCTTTCATTGGTTTTCTCCGTAATCGTAAAATTAAAATATTATTATAGACATATTGGTTAATAGGTCAATTAGTCTTAAAGATAAATATACAATTTTATGTAGTTATTATTAAACAATTTTTTTATTATAATAAATTTTTCTCTATGGCTAATCTTAATATTGCGTTAAGCTTTGTTCTTTGATATATTAAATGTTGTAGAAGTATTAAAAGCTGTTAAAGAGGTGGCGAGAATGGAACAAAAAATCAAGCATTCCCAAGAAAAACACTACCCAGAGAGAATTAAAAATAGCATGATATTTGTACTGCTTGAATGCGGTTATTCAATTTCTGAAGCAGAGAAAATAGCAGGTGATGTCAATAATTATTACCTAAAGAAAAACAGTAACACCCCAGCTGCGCATAATCAAGAAGTTGCGTAAGTCATCGTTCATGCGCATGACCAACTATTGTTGCCTTAATAGCTTTCCTTCTTTCAAGAGATACCTTGTATCCATCTTGGCTGCAAGTTCATGATTGTGCGTAACAATTATTGTTGCAACTTTGTTTGCTCTTGTATTCTCAACTAGCATAGCAAATACTTCCTCGGCCGTATGCGGATCTAAATTGCCAGTTGGCTCGTCAGCAAAAATAATGCTAGGTTTATTAGCAAAAGCTCTAGCAATCGCAACTCTTTGCTGTTCACCACCAGAAAGCTCACCAGGATAATTATGTTCTTTTCCTTTTAAACCAAGTCGCAAGAGCAACTCTTGCGCTATTTTGTAAGCTTCATCCTTTTTAGTCTTTAATAGTAATTGGGGCAATACTACATTATCAACAGCTCTAAAATCCTTGAGCAAATGATGGTACTGATAGACAAACCCAAGTTTTTCTAGACGCAGCTTATTGAGTATATTCTCACTAGCGTCCTTAATTTCAGCCCCTTGAATGCTAAGTGTTCCACTGGTTGCTGAATCTAGAAGCCCTGCTATGTGTAGAAGCGTTGATTTACCGGAACCAGAGGCACCTATAATACCAATAAGCTCTCCTTCTCTCACTTCAAGATTTATATCTTGCAATATTTCGATCTTATCTGCGCCTTGCTTATAGCTTTTCGTTATATTCTCTAGCTTTAATATAATATTACTCATAACGCATCGCCTCGATAGGATTTAAATTAGCTGCCCTATAAGCAGGATATAATGTCGCAAGCAAAGAAAAGCATAAGGATATTCCAGAGACAAATAATACATCACTTAACAATAGCTTAGATGGTAAATTATATAAGAAATATACAGCGGCATCGAAAATATGCACCCCAGAAACATGCTCAAGTAACTTTTTAATGTTATTTATGTTAGCAGCAAAACCTGCTCCAATTAAGATGCCGAGAATAGTACCGATCAAACCACTGAGAAAGCCATTAATAACGAATATAAGCATGATATCGCTTTTTGAAGCACCAATAGTACGCAATATCGCTATATCTTTGGTTTTATCTTTAACAAGCATAAATAAGGTGGAAATAATATTAAAGACTGCGACAATTATAATTAAGCTTAAAATTGTAAACATCGCAACGCGCTCCACTTTTAGAGCATTTAAAAAGGATTCATTAGCGATCAACCAACTTTTAACATGAAAATTTCCTTCAAAAAGGAAATAGAGGTTTCTAGCATAATTATTTGCAACTTCAGGATTATCTGTATAAACCTCTATATTATTTACCCCGCCCTTCATAGAGTAGTAATTCTGGGCAGCTTCTAGCGGCAGAATGACTGTAGCCGCATCATAATCGTACATCTGACTTGAAAATACAGCAACTACTTTAAAATCTTTTGCCCTCGGTAATGAACCAAGTAACGTATTAATAGTACGCGGGGAAATTAACTTAATAGTATCGCCCAGCTGCAGTCCTAAAGATAAAGCAAGTTCTGAGCCAACAGCTGCTGTATTATTACCAGTTAAATCGTCAAAACTCCCAGAAATAATGTTTTCATAGACTTGCGGTTTAAGTTTAAGATTCTCAAGCGATATCCCTCTTACGATTACACCACTCGAATTCGTAGGACCAGTGGCTAAAGCTTGGCCAACCGCAGTAGCAAGGACTTGTTTTACATAAGGCTCATTCTTGAGCTTCGCTATTACTCCATTATAATCTTGGATTATGCCGTTATTCTCAGTGTTCGCTACTACTATATCACTATTAAGGCCAATGATGTTTTTAGTAAGCTCAATCCTAAAGCCATTCATTACTGACATAACTACTATCAAAGCTGCAACGCCAAGTGTTACTCCAAGTAATGCAAATCCGGAGATAAAAGAAACTAACTTCTCGTTCTTCTTCGCCCTAAAATATCGCAAGGCTACTGATAAGATGAAACTATTATATAACATATTACTTTTAGTGTTCTGTAGACTATAATTCGCTATACTGGCATCACTTGAAGCGATGTTATTTTTAGACATTTAAAGTTCCCATTATTTTCTTAATAGCTGCTTCGATGTTTAAATCCTCACTCTCGCCAGTTCTTCTGTGTTTTAACTCAACAACCCCTTCAGCAATCTTCTTTGGGCCAATTATAACTTGCCATGGCGAGCCAATTAAGTCGTGAGTTGCAAACTTACTACCGGCGCTACTATTTGTATCGTCGTATAATGTATCAATATTCTCAGCAAGCAAAGTATTATAAAGCATTCCAGCAATGAAGCTACATTCTTTATCAGCAGGCTTAAGATTGATGATAGAGACTTTAAAAGGCGCAACTGCTTCAGGCCAGATTATACCCTTCTCATCATGACTTGCTTCGATTATTGCAGCAATTAACCTTGAAACCCCTATACCGTAAGAGCCCATCTCAAGCGGCACTTTTTTGCCTTGGTTATTAAGTACATGCGCTCCCATAGCTGCCGAGTATTTTGTACCAAAATAGAAAATATGCCCTACCTCAATACCCCTGCGGCTAGTAACATTTATATCTTTAAGTTTTGCATCTTGTGGATCGTGCTTCTCATCAGCTGCAGCATATAGGCTTTTTATAACCTCAGGATTAATCTCTTGCTCACGTAATAGCGTCTCAAATTTTTTATCAAAATATAGTTCACTCTCACCCGTATCCGCTAAAACATGGAATTCATGGCTTAAATTACCACCAATTGCACCGCTATCCGCTTGCACCGGAATAGCAGTTAGCCCAATATCCTTAAATGTTCTTAAATATGTAATATACATTTTATCATAGGTAGCTTTAGCTGATTCAAAATCCAAATCAAAGGAGTAAGCATCCTTCATTAAGAATTCTCTTCCACGCATTACGCCAAAACGCGGGCGAATCTCATCGCGGAATTTCCATTGAATCTGGTATAAGTTTTTCGGTAGATCCTTGTATGAATGAATATTGTGCCTTACAATATCAGTTATCGCTTCTTCATTGGTTGGACCGAAAATTAACTGATTCTCATGCCTATCTTGGATACGCAGCATCTCCTTACCATAAGCATCATAGCGCCCTGACTCAATCCATAAATCTGCTGGCTGGATACATGGCATTAGGACTTCGATTAGCCCAGCTTCATCCATATTTTTACGTATAATCCTTTCAATATTACGCAAAACCTTAAGCCCCAAAGGTAGCCAAGTATAAATCCCTGAATTAACTTGGCGAATCATACCAGCTCTTAGCATCAATCTATGAGATACTATTTGTGCATCTGCTGGATTCTCTTTCAGTAATGGTAAGAAATATTCTGATAGTAACATTGTTTTCTCTTATTTTTGTATTCTTTCTTTAAGCCTGCGGTAATTTCTCTTTAGCATTATTGTTAAGCCATAAATTCTTAACACAAATTATAACAAACATCAAGCCACCAATTATAGCGATTAAACCACCAATACCCATAATTGCCATTCCAAATTTCGCCTGGCTAGATATAGCAAGCCCTGGGGTCTTCCTAAGCGCGCCATAACCGCCCGCAATCCATAAACCAATAATATGCATTACCTGCCCTGCCCCGTAAATTATCGGTTGCAAGTAAGCTAACCTTGCGCTCGATGCCATATTATTTACGGAAATTTTGCTTATATAAAGATAACTATATCCCATAAAAGCCAGGCTAACTCCAACTATTGAACCATGATAATGAGCTGGTATCACAACATTTACTCCTGAAATCAACATTCCTAGTATACCGCCAGAAAAGAATACTGTTATAGAAGATATCAAAGAAGATGAAAGTGAACGGTTAAAACTAAGGGCTCTGATGCTACTAAGCGCTTCATAAATCATGGTTGCAAGAATCAAAAATGGGGCAATTCCGCCTATATATTTCATATGTAGCGTGAAAAACTCTGTATAAATAGGGTCATCAATATGCACAAACCAATATATAACAGCTGCAGGCGCCGTAAACAAAGCATTTATAACAAAATAAAAGCTATATAAAGCTTTAAGACGCTTCTTGCTTTCGAATATATTATTAAAAAGTACCAGCCATATGAATCCTGCTATCTGCGTATATAGGAACTGTAAAATATGTCCCCCTCCCCAAAATAACATCTCATAGTAATAATAAGCATCGATCTCTTTAGTGCGATGAATCTCAAGTGACATATGCGACATCACAAAACACAGCGCAGCTATTATCATTATAAAACTGGAGGTTAAAACTATACAATAATCATCTTTAGCCTGCAGATAATTAAAAAATGCACTAACGAAAACTATCACGCTTATACAAAACACTGCACATAAAAAACTACTAACCCCAAGGATAAAGGGAAAATTTTGTAATATTGGGATATAGTTGTTAGAGATAGGTTCAGAGCCAGGTATAAAAGGCGAAATTGAAATTAATATTACTCCTAACCATGCGAGATACGCTAAAATCTGCACATAGAATTTCAAACTATCCTTGATATATAAACACCAAATACTTGCTGTTACCGATAATAACCACACTAATACAGATAGATCAACATGGACGATTAAAGCAGTCTTGAAGGGTAATATATCGGGCAGAAAGCTTGAAAGGAATGGTGCGCGCGCAAAAACTAATATCAACGAAAGCAAACCCGAAACAGCCAAAGCAAATATGCCAAGCATAAGCCAGGACCTGCTTAAATCACTTCCTCTTATAAAGATAGAATTATTAGACATTTTACTATTCCTGGCCTCTCCGTCCATACGGAAAAATAGTTATATTGGCTCAAGGGCCCGCATTACCCTAATATAATTAAGCTCAATTTTTTGCTTTGCCGATATCAGTTAAACCTTATCCTTTACCTCTCCGGTAAAGTACAAATTGTAGATTTAGCTAGTTAAAGCAACTACTACTTGCTCTGTAAATTCGTAGTTACCAAATACACGCTGGACGTCGTCATTATCTTCAAGTGTATCAATAAGCTTCATTAATTTCTCAGCTTTCTCTACCTCATCAACAATTATAGTATCTTGTGGCTTCCAGCCAAGATAGGAGTCCTCTGGTACTCCAAAACGACTTGTTAACTTTTCAGTTACCTCAGTAAGATCCTCAACTGAAGTATAAATCGTATGATATTCCTCATCTGATTCAGCATCATTTGCCCCAACTTCTACTGCTGCTTCAAACATAAGGTCAGGATTGGCAACGGATAAAGGAAACTGTATAATACCAAGCCTCTCAAACATAAAATTAACACTACCGGTCTCTCCAAGGTTACCACCATGCTTGGTAAAAGCCGATCTAACCTCAGAAGCAGTACGATTTTTGTTATCAGTTAATGCTTCAACAATTATAGCCACTCCACCTGAAGCAAAACCTTCATAGCGAATTTCATCATAATTATCCCCAACTCCTGGATTTGCTGCTTGATTTAAAGCTTTATCAATTCGCTCTTTAGGTAGGTTTTGTGCTCTTGCTGCGGTGATAGCTGTTCTAAGCCTTGGATTATGGTTTGGATCAGGCGCGCCACTCCTTGCAGCAGTTAAGATTTCTCTAACTAATCTTGTAAATAATTTTGCACGCTTTTTATCCTGCGCACCTTTCCTATGTTGAATATTCTTAAACTTGGAATGTCCTGCCATTTTAACCCTTCACTTTAAAACTTAATTTACAGATTCAGCCTTAGTTAAATCCTTCATTTTAATACCAAATCCATTTAAAATAATATAAAGCTCATAAAGCGGTAAGCCTATAATATTTGAGTAAGAACCGCTCATCCATTCAATGAAAATCTGCGAAAAGCCCTGGATTGTTGTCCCCCCGCTTTTCCCTACTCCTTCATTTGTTGCTAAATAAAATGAAATCTCTTCATCGGTTAATCTTTTATATTTTATGATTGATTCAACTACTTTTGAAGAATGCTTCTTAATAATGTTATTCTCTTTTAAAATAACTGCAAGGCCGCTAAAAACCTTATGTCGACGCCCAGACATTGCCTTCAAGCAACTTCTAACCATATTGTCATCTAAAGCTTTTGGCAGTATCTTTCTTCCAACACAAGTTACAGTATCAGCAGCTATGATAACCCCATCAGAGACTTTCTCTGCAGCAGCGATTGCTTTCTCCGTTGCTAGTCTTAATGCTACATCTCTTGGTAACTCTTTAGGCTTTTCAGTTTCATCAATATCCATTGGTAATAATTGATCCGGCGTAATACCAATAGTTTTCAAAAGCCCGAGCCTCCCTTTAGAAGCTGAAGCAAGTATAATTTTATAATTATGCATGCTTACTTATGTCTATGGATTATACGCCCCTTGCTAAGGTCATATGGCGTCATTTCTACAGTGACTTTATCGCCCACAAGGATTCTAATTCTATTTTTTCTCATACGCCCAGAAGTGTGGGCAATAATCATGTGATCATTCTCTAATTTAACGCGAAACATCGCATTTGGTAAAAGTTCAATAACATTACCGTTGAATTCAATTAGCTCTTCTTTTGTCATTATAGTAAAATTTATTTATAAATTATCTTTCATATTGGCTATTTGATTTTAATTATCAATCTGCGGATTAAACAAACTGCACGAAAGGGCTTCAATCAAATAACGTTAATTGTGTTATTTATATATAATCTAGGCTGGAAATGCAAGTGTTAAGCTTTTTGAATAAAAGTTTTTTATAAATGGTTAGATAATATTACGAATCAAAGCAAAGATAGCATTGTATAATTTTTTAGCTAATAAGATTTACTGGCTTTCGAACGCAAGGGCTAACCGCGTAGGGATTATTCGATTCAATGGAAACACAAGGGCTTTTAATTTCATATGGCCCTCTCTGGATACATGAGCTTATTGCACTTGCTACAGCACTAAATAAAATTACCTTCATTAACTTCCTCATAGCCACCTCGATTTTTTACATCTTAAAAAGCTTTTCCTTCTAAATCTTATATGATGATGCAGTAGAAAGGTAAACTAATGGTTAATTTCTGTAGTTAACAAAAGCATAATATGTAAAATTTGCTCTGTAGTAGAAATTATACAATTCGTATCAAGTATGGCGGCACTGTCAACTAATTTCACTATAGCTGTTAGAAAGGGCTAGGAAGCCAGACCAACTGAAGTTACTATTACGCCCCCGGTAAATTACGAAACAAAAACTAAAAGATACCTAACAAACCACCAGGAAATACGTTAAAAGATCAATAACTGATAAATGTATTAATAATAGTACAAGTTTTTTGTTGTTAAGCTTAAAAGAGCCTAGTACAAATTAGCAAAGAATAAATACATCTTTACATTTGTTTAATAATCTCTTATATTTTTTAAAATTTAATTTTATAAGGTTACTATGAAAACAAAAGAAGAATTAGTATACGCGGTAGAAATTACTGATCCTATTGCCAAGGAGCTTGCTGCCTCAATAGAAACACATGATTTAGATAAGTTTAAAGCTATAGTAAATGGCAATCCTCAAGTTTTACACAAAGGAGAGATATATACTGTTAAGAAAGTAATTAAATCAGAAGAATTTTCCACTCAAGTTAGTTATGAGCATCTATTAGTTATATATTGTTTTTATGAAGGAATATCATATATATTTTATCATGACAAATGTGCTGACTGGAACGTTGTAAATTTGACGGGCTCAACACCATTAATGATTGCTGCAGAAAAGGGCTTCACAGAAATTGCTCAGATACTAATTGCTGCGGGCGCTAATATAAATAATGCTAATTTCAGTGGTTTTACTCCATTATTTTTGGCTGTATTTAATGGCCATATAGATACTGCCAAGCTACTTATTGCAGCGGGTGCTGATGTAAATTATGGAGATAAATATTGGCGTCTTCCATTAACAATGGCTGTACTCAAGGGGAGCGCTGAAACCGTAGAGAAGCTGCTTGATCTTGGCGCTGATATAAATAAAGCTGGTTATGATGGATATACTCCATTAATGTATGCTGCACAAAATGGCCGCACAGAAATTGCCAAAACACTTATTGCTGCAGGCGCGGATATAAATAAAACTTATGAAAAAAATGGCTATACTCCATTAATGTGTGCTGCAATTTGGGACCATACAGAGATTGTTAAGTTACTTATCGCTCATGGCGCGGATAAGATTACTAATAAACTATGTATTAAAGCGCCTATGCATAAAATATTGAACGCTCAAGAATATATAGATGACTTACTCGAAGGGAAAGAAACTACGGTTATAAATTTCGATGCTACACTAGAAGAAATGCTAATTGCTAGGGTGGAAAATAAATTAATTAAATCTCTTGAGCCAGGAAATATTGCCCAAAACATAAATAGCATAAAAGAAACTTTCGAAGGTCATAGAAAAACCCATCCAATAGCAGATAAGGTGCTGGTTAAACTAGAGGAGTTTATCGAGTACAACATCCTTGACAAGGATGCTGAAGTTGCAAGGTCTCTTGGCCTAAGCTCTACGCAGTCCCTACAAGATATTAAGGTGATGATGGAAGACTTCGGTGATAATACTCTTGAACTATCTGAAAAGCTACTTAAAGTCTATGCTAATCATAAAGACGAGTCTAGCGTGATTGAATGCCTTGATAAGCTTAAAGCTAGCTTTGAATCTTACCTGTATTACAAGAAGTCTTATCGAGCTGAACATCCTGAGCATGATCCTGCAGAGATACCAAATGAGATAGTACTTCAGTTGCACGCGCTCTTCTCTGGTCTGTTGCAGCTAGAGGGTATCAATGAGTATCAGTCAGCATTTGATGAAGAGCCATTATCAGAAGAGGCTATATTATTTTATAGCTTAAATCCTGACTATCAACTTCCAGGTAGCCTTGCTAATAATGCATAATAGTTGATTAGAGTTTTATGCAGCATATTATACAGCGCTTTGTATATTTTTTAATCTTTCTTTACTGTTCTGCAAAATATGCTATATTACTGTAAATTTACTATTTTATAAGGTTTATATGAAAAAAAAGAAAGAAAATTTTATCGAAACCGGGCAATCTACTCTTGAAAAGCCCGAAGTAAAGAAGCAGAAAATAGATATAATAACTACAGTAGAATCAAGTGATCCAATAGCTAGTCAGCTTGCAGCTTCAATAAAAGACCATAATTTAGATAAATTTAAAGCTATAGTAAGTAGTAACCCAGAACTTCTAGAAAAACGGAATATATTTACTATTAAGAGAATAGTAAAATCAGATACATATATTACCAAAGTTAGTTATGAGCATCTATTAGCTTTATATGGTTTTTGCGAAGCTATATCCTATATAATTGATAATAAGAAATATTTAGACTTAAACTCTGTAGCAGAAAATGGCTTAACTCCATTAATGTTTGCTTCACAACAGGGTCATACAGAAATTGTAGAAAAAATGATCGCTGGGGGCGCTGATGTTAAGAATACTAATCAAAAAAATGGTGTTACTCCATTAATGTGGGCTGCAATGCGCGGCCATACAGGAACTGTAGAGAAGCTTATTTCACTTGGGGCTGATGTAAATAAATCTAATGAAAAAGATGGCTGGACTCCATTAATGTATGCTTCACACCAGGGTCATACAGAAACCCTAGTAAAGCTTATTTCTCTTGGGGCGGATGTAAATGAGGTTAATGTAAAGGATGGCATCACTCCATTAATGTATGCTGCAGAGAAAGGCCATACAGAGATTGTAGAGAAACTAATAGTTGGGGGCGCCGATGTAAATAAGGCTAGGGACACAACTGGCGTTACTCCATTAATGTGGGCTGCAATGCGCGGCCATACAGGAACTGTAGAGAAGCTCATTTCTCTTGGGGCTGATGTAAATAAGGTTAATTATTATGACATTACTCCTTTAAATTTAGCTGCACAGAATGGCCATACAAAAACTGTAGAGAATCTAATTTTTCATAAGGCAGATGTAAATAAAGCTAATAAAAATGGCTTTACTCCCTTAATGAGGGCTGCTGAGAATGGCCATATAGAAATTACTAAAATACTTATTGCTGCTGGCGCAGATAAGCTTACTAACAAAAGTAATATTAGCGAGCCTATACTTAAAATATTAGAAGCTCAAGAATATATAATTGATTTACTAGAAGGCAAAAAACCAGCAGCTATAAAAGACTTAGATACTACATTAGAAAAAATGCTATTAGCCAGGGTAGAAAATATATTAAGTAAATCGCTAGAGTCAGGTAAAATTGTTCAGAATATAAATAGTATAAAAGCAACTTTCGAAGCCTATAAAAAAGATCATCAAATAGCAGACAAGGTGCTTGCTAAAATAGATGAGTTTGTCGAGTATACTGTCCTTGACAAAGATGCTGAAGTTGCAAGGTCTTTTGGTTTAAGTTTTCCACAGTCCCTAAAAGATATTATGGAGTTCTCGAGCTACCAGGGTGATAACGCTTATGAAGTATCTGAAAAGCTTCTCAAAGCCTATGATAATCATAAAGGTGAGTCTAGCGTAATTGAACGCCTTAATGAGCTTAAAGATAGCTTTGAATCTTACCTGACTTATAAGAAGTCTTATCTTGGTGATCATCCTGAGCATAATCTATCAGAGATACCAAAGGAGATACTGCCTAAGTTGAGCCTAATGTTCTCTGATCTGTTGCAGCTAGAGGGTATGGAAGAATATCAATCAGCATTTGATGAAGCTCCACTGTTGGAAGAGGCTATATTATTTTATAGTTTATATCCTGGCTATCAGCTCCCAGGAAACCTTACTGATATTGCGCAATAAGCAGCTATAATATTTTCAGCTAGGCTCGCCTCTAGCCGCCAGGAGGGAGAGCCTATAAAACAAGGTTGAGCAATAAGCATTATAGTGAAATTAGTAGAGTTGAGGTACTAGAACTAACGAGCGCAGCGTATGAGTAATACGTAAGCGAGAAATGACGACGTACCACACTTTAAATAAATTTACTATATATCTAATTATTTGACTGGATCGCCACAAAATGGCTCATAAAATATATTATGCCATTTTTCGCGATGACAATTTTCGAGCTTGCAGGACTTCAAAAAAATAGGGGGGTCAAAAATTACAACCTCTGGTTGCAGTAGCAATGGGCTACCCTCTAGCCCTTATAAATACGTCGCTCTAGCGGCGCTTGTACTATTAATTTATACCTAGCATAAACATTAGTAATTAAAGATTAGTCAATAGACTTCTTTCAAAACTCGCTAATATAAAGGAGTTTTCAGAAGATGAGGCGCGCAGAACCGCAGTGTACAAGACGGTACATGAGGATTCGAGCACTAAATCGATACAAAAATTACCTATAGTTAGTAGAGTTCTCACAAAGAAGTCTATTGATTATTTCAGGTTTAGGAGATAATCGCTTACTGCTGGATGACCGTGCGCTGAAGCAAGATATAAAGGAGTATGGCCTTCCGAATCCCTTGCATCTACCATTGCACCATATTTAAGCAATATTTTTACAAGCTCTAAATGACCATTCTGGGCTGCAATATGCAAAGGTATCACTCCATCTTTTATAGCGTAATTTACTTTTGCTCCATTTTGCAAGAGCACTTCAACAAGGTTGTGAAAACCACTTTTACAACACTCGATTAATAACAACTCTAAACTTAAATGATACTCATTTTTCCTACTTACTAACTCTGCAACTATAACTTTTAAAAACTCATATCGCATCTCTAAAGGATATTGCGCTAAAAAATTAAATAAGGTTTTGCCTTCAGCAGCATCTAAATCTATGTCTTTACATATGGCAAAGATTTTCTTAAAATTATTAAGATCCCTAACTTTCAGTGCCCAATCAAAGCAAAAATATATATTAAATAGAGTGACCGATTCGTCTAAGCTATTTTGGGCTATTATTTTTGAGAAAATCGCATCTATTAGATCTTTTGCAGCCATATGCTTAATCTCTGAAGCAATAGCTAGTAAATTTTTATTATCCTGGTTTTTATGTCTTAAATCGATAATGATTTTAGGATGCGCAACAAGCAATAATAATTTTTGAAACTCGTTAGTAGTAATGTTATTTTGGGCTGCTTTAGTAGCTAGCACCATAAGCTCTTTTTCCTTATCAGCAATATCTTGAGTTTTCAATACTGGCTCATTTGTGCTATTCTTTCCAAGCTTTCCCTGGCTTTTGAACATTTCACCATTATTTGCATAAAGGTCATTATAGATATCCTTATCGAAACTAATAAAATTATAGAGCTTCAATAAAAATATTTTCATCAAGCTCCTAATATCATTTATTGCTTCGCCTGGGCAATCTAAAGGAAGCCCAATATCAATAATTAAAATTCTCTTATTTAAAATCCTATAATGTTCTTTATAAATATCATAAATTTTTTCTAGCTCTAATGGTAGCCAATCTTGATTCATGCTTTTCGACTTGGCATCTATAAAAGCTAAAATATCAAAAATATTAGTTTCAGGACTAGAATTTAAAACCTTATCTAAGTAGAATTTTACGACTTCACCTTTAAAATTTTCAATAAATACACTAAACACTTTTGAAAACCAATTACTGATATATGACTTTATAACTTTGTCATGGTCGGGATTCGTATATTTACATTCTGTCACCCATAAAGTAGAAAGGTCGTTTTTTTCCTGCAACCTTGGGATTTGAGTATTAATTTCATAGAGAATTTTTTCAACAAGTTTATAAATTTCAACTAACCTTAGCTCAGAAAGAAATTTATCCTTAGGTAAATTTCTTAAACCAAATTCCTGTAATAAATCGATTACCTCTATTATAGTCTCTTTATCACCTGGCAAAAAGACACGGCAAGGGTCGATATATTTTATTAATTTAAATTTGATCTGATCAATTATTCTCAGGTCCATTAAAATGCTTTCTAAATGATTTAATTAAACAATTATCATATTCATTAGTTAATATTCGGTAAACACCAGCCAGGAAATTTTCTAAATCTTTAAATAATTTATCTAATGTATTATTTTAATAGAAAATACGTCTAAATATGTTTTATTAAACGAAGGGTACTTCAAGGGTTGTTTTTTATTTAATATGCTGTTAATGTTATAATTAATATTACTTAAATGGTAATATACATATTTAAAAGGAGGAAAATATGGATATTTATGAATTATTAAAATATGATCATAATAAAGTAAAAGAACTTCTTAATAAGCTCGAAAAGAAAAAAGACATTGAATTATTTAAGCAGCTTAAAACTGAAGTTATAGCTCATAGTGAAGCTGAAGAAGAGGCTTTTTACGCACCTCTCAAGAAAAAGGTCGGAAAACTAGCTATTATTGTTGACGCTGGGCATGAAGAACATAATCTCGCTATGAAAATGATGGAAGAGATTGAAAACGTTGCTAGTGACGAAGAGTGGCAATCTCTACTTGCAGTTATCAAAAAGAGTATAGAAGCCCATATCACGATGGAAGAAGAAGATCTATTTAAACTTGCAGAAAAGAACTTATCGGATAAGGAAGCAAAAGAAATGGCTACTCAGATGACCAAACTTAAAGCAGAATACAAAGAAACCGCTTAAACTTTTCTATTCAGCGAGCCTTTTTACAGAGTTTAAACCACTTCAAGAATCTTTCCATCATGAATAAATAGATCTATGAAATGGTTTGCTATTAAATCTAAATATAATAATTATCGTAAATTTTGTTAAAATATCCGCAGAAACCAAAACAGGAAGTAAAGTTTATAAGCTCTGTAGATGAAGCTGTTGTTATAGATTCTACTTCTTGTTCTTTGTTTGCAGGCGGAAATGATTCAAACAACTTATCAAGGTAGTCCTTGCCAAGGCATATACGTGAGTCTATATAAGTACTATTAATAACACTTAAAGTTCTGATTACATCCATCTTGTTGGCTTCAAGTATAAGCCCTAATATATTCATATCCTTATATAATTCGTTTATACTTTTGATTGCATAATCAACAAATTCGCCCTTTATCCCAGCAGCCAACTGAGTTTTAAGCGCTAAGATGATCAAATTCTTTTTTGATTGAATCTGCTGCTCCAAAAGCACGTCTTTTATACCATTAAAATATTTGATATTATTCAAGGCTATACTAACCTGATGTATTACTCTTCTATCTTCATAATTCTCTTGTAATAAATCATTTAGAGATATACTTAACACAACATTATTATCTATTTCTTTGATATCAGCGCCGTAGAAAAGTAGTAATTTGCTTACCTCGATGCTACCATTTTGCAGAAAAAGAGAATAGTGTAGAGGAGATACACCTAAGAAAGTAATTTTATTAATATTAGCATTGTTTTCAAGCAAAGCCCTCAGCATTCTAATGTCTTGTCTCCAAATGGCTTCAAATATGGGAGGCAAATGCAAGTAATCCATATTTTTAGAGTACTCTAATAATTGATGGCTTTGGAACTCTCTCTGTTCGTTTTCAGGGTTCATAAATTCCTCAGATTTTTTAATTGCCAGCATATTACAAGAATTAACATTTTAGTCAACTTTTATAATTTTTATAAAAATTATACACTTAATCCTCTGGCTATTGAAACTCCAAACTCTTCTAAGACATATTTTGCTTAATTCCATTTGAAAACTACCTAAAGCTGTATTATTCTATATATTCTAATCAATGATAGATGTTATGGCGCCTTTTGAGCATAAGGATAAACTTACAGGAAAAGAAGTTATTAAAGATTTTTTAAAGAATATGCCTGAATGCCCAGGCGTTTACCGCATGCTTGATGCTGAAAATAAGGTACTATACGTTGGTAAAGCTAAAAATCTTAAGAAAAGGGTTGTAAGCTATACTAAATCAGATTTACCTACTCGTTTACTTAGAATGGTTTTCCTTACCCATTCTATGGAAATAATTACTACCAACACTGAAGCCGAGGCTCTGCTTTTAGAAGCAAGCCTTATTAAAAAGTTACAACCAAGGTTTAATATATTACTGCGTGACGACAAATCATATCCTTATATCAAACTTAGAACAGATCATGATTTTCCACAAGTAGTTAAATACAGAGGAAAAAAAACTTCAGACGGTAAATTATTTGGTCCCTTTGCCTCTAGTAAAGATGTTGATAAAACCATCAATGAATTACAAAAAGTATTTAAACTTCGGCCATGTTCAGATAATTATTTTATGGGGCGTAAACGACCCTGCCTACAATATCAAATCAAACGTTGTTCTGGAGCATGCGTTGGCAAAGTTTCGAAAGATTATTATGCTAATACTGTTAAACAGATTGAAGCATTTTTAACTGGAAAGACAAAAACTTTACAAGAAGACCTAAACAAAGAAATGCAGGGCTACAGCGATTCTATGGACTACGAAAAGGCCGCTGAAGTACGTGATAAGATTAAAGCACTAAGCTATATACAATCAAAAGCCGTGCCTGCAGAGTTTCAGATTCAGGACGCTGATGTTATTGCTGTATTTACTGATAACGATGAAGCTTGTGTTCAAGTATTTGTTTACAGGGGCGGACAAAGTTATGGCAATAAAGCGTTCTTTCCAATACATGCTGAAGGAAATTCGCCAGAAGAAATATTGTCAAGCTTTATAGGCCAGTATTATCAATCACGCCCCTGCCCGGCTGAAGTTATTATAAGTCATGAAATTGAAGAGAAAGAAGCAATTGAAACTGCTCTAACATCTCTCCGAGGATTTAAGGTAAAAATATTAACTCCTAAGAAAGGCACTAAAACAAAACTTATTGAGCTAGCCCTTGATAATGCAAAAAGAGCCCTTACGGCTAGAATTGATAAGATTGTAGGTAAACTCGAACTTCTGGAGAAGATTAGAGAGTTATTCCAGCTGAATAAAACTCCTGAGCGAATTGAAGTGTATGATAATAGTCACATATTTGGTAGGTTTGCAGTTGGGGCTATGATTGTTGCTACTTCAGAAGGTTTCGATAAGAACGAGTATCGGCGCTTTACTATCGATAATGAAAGGCGGAGTGGCCCAATTACTGGTGGAGATGATTATGCAATGCTAAGTGAAGTATTATCGCGTAGGTTTAAAAGAATTAAAGAAGGATCGTCAAAAGCTGCAGATCTGATGATCATTGACGGCGGCAAAGGACATCTATCAACCACTAAGAAGGTCATGGAGCAATTCAAAATGGATATTCCTTTTGTATGCATGTCTAAGGGGGTAGATAGAAATGCAGGGAGAGAAGTTTTCCACCTACCGAACCGAGAGCCTTTTACCTTACCTAAAGATGAGCCTATTATGAAATATCTGCAGATTCTACGTGATGAAGCTCACAACTTTGCAATAAAATCACATAGGATTAAGCGATCTAAAGCTATCAGCCTTTCTGCGCTTGATGCTATACCCGGGGTCGGACCCAAAAGGAAAAGAGCTCTGCTTGAGTATTTCGGTTCTGTGGACGCTATTAAAGAAGCAAGTATTGCAGATATCATGAAAATTGAGAAAATCAATAAAACTACAGCAGAAACTATACACAATGCTTTACACAGTAAAAATTATTAAATATTTTGTTTAATAAAAACAATTTTTCAGGCTTTTTAACAATGCTTTTTAGACAACTTCCAAATATACTGACATTAGTTCGTATCGTTATTATTCCTATTATCGTAATCACCTTTTATTTTGACGATAAAGTGTTTGCTCACAAGCTTGCAGCTGGCCTATTTCTAATCGCTGGAATTACAGATTTTTTTGATGGTTTTCTCGCTAGGAAATATGACCTTCAAACTAATTTTGGCAGGATGTTAGATCCAATTGCTGACAAACTACTAGTTGGCTGCATATTAATAATGTTAGTAAAATTTAGAAAAGCAAACGAAATACCTTGCTTGCTTATTTTATCACGTGAGTTTTTAATCTCAGGCCTCAGGGAATTTCTTGCAGAAATAAGGGTTAGCGTACCAGTATCGCGCCTTGCAAAATTCAAAACTGCTATTCAAATGGGAGCTTTATTTATTCTTCTCCTAGGTTCAAAAGGCTCAGGCATTCACTACTTAAATACTGTAGGCCATGTAGCATTATGGATTGCTGCCGTACTTACCATCATTACCGGTTATTCTTACTTTCAAGCAAGTAGAAATCACCTATGAAAATTCAGAGAAAAGAACTATTTATCGAACATAATTACATTAATGGCAACTGGGTTGCATCCTCACAAACTTTTAAGGTAACTAACCCTTACGATGGCAAGCATATCGCCAATGTCAGCTGTGCATCTGCAAGCGATGTTGATAATGCTATTCAAGCTGCTAAAAATGCTTTCGATATATGGTCCAAACATGATGCAAAGTTTAGAGCAAATATTTTAGAGCAATGGTATGAACTAATAATGGCTAACTTAGATGATTTAAGTGATATATTAACTCTTGAGCAAGGGAAGCCTCTTGAAGACGCTAGAAAGGAAATAATCTACGGTGCCAATTTTGTGAAATGGTTTGCAGAGGAAAGTAAGAAGATTCAAGGAGTTATTCCTCACACTTCAAGCCATAAGCAAAAGATATTAATTGAGTACGAACCAGTTGGAGTTGTTGCCGCAATAACGCCATGGAACTTTCCTAGCGCGATGATTACACGTAAAATTGCCCCTGCCCTTGCCGCAGGTTGCACTGCTGTACTAAAACCCTCTGAACTGACACCTCTTTCTGCTTTTGCTCTGGCTAAACTTGGCGAGGAAGCAGGAATACCTAAGGGCGTATTGAACATTGTTGCTGGAGATGCTAAAGCCATTGGACTTCAATTATGTAATAGTAAGGTTGTGAGAAAACTTAGCTTTACAGGCTCTACGAATGTTGGTAAGCTATTATACGCTCAGTCAGCAGGCACTTTAAAAAAGTTATCGCTTGAGCTTGGTGGCAATGCACCCTTTATCGTATTTGATGACGCTGACCTTGAAGAAGCCGCACAAGGTCTTTTAAACTCAAAAATTCGTAGTAGCGGTCAGGCTTGTACAGCCGCTAATCGTATCTTCCTACATAAACCCATAAAAGCTGAATTTCTAAAGCTTTTTGCTGAAAAATTCGCAAAACTTAAAGTAGGCGGCGGTTTTGATCCTGAAACCGCAATTGGTCCACTGATAAATACGGATGCAGTAACAAAAATAAATCACCTAATCAAAGATGCGCTAAACAAAGGAGCTAAGTTATTACTTGGCGGTAAAGAGCAAGAAGGCACCCTGCTTTTCCCTCCTACAATAATCGATGATTGTACTAGCGATATGGAAATCTTTAGAGAAGAAATATTTGGCCCCATAGTTGCTGTCTATGAGTTTGAGGATGAGCAAGCTTTAACAGATATGGTCAATGATACTGATTATGTCTATACCAATGATCATAAGCGTGTATGGCGCATTGCAGGAAAACTTGATTATAGCATTATCGGCATTAATGAATCGCTGATCTCAAATGAATTTGGAGCTTTTGGCGGCAGGAAAGAATCGGGCTTCGGAGTAGAAGGCTCAAGCCTTGGCATATATGAATACTTACAAAGTAAGTATCTATATGTCAAATAATTTAAAGTATTAATAACGCATGAAAGGAGCTAATGAAGTCATAGCGTTTGAAATACAATTCAGCTAGGCTTCATAAAAACTACTATTAGACTTATTTCGAAAATCCACTTCTGCTGTTAATTTGTATATAGACTCGGTACTAAAATCCTCATGTACCGAGTCTTCTGCAAATTCTCTACAATAAGCAAGCTTCAAAAGAAGTCTAATATAGCTTATAACCTTACTTCAACTCAGCTAGGAAGTGATTAACTGATTCTCTTAAAGTAGTGGCTTGCGATTTTAAAGTCATAGATAATTGCAGAACATCATGCGCCGACTTTTTAGCATTTAAATTAGCTGAATTCACAGTCTCTAAATTATCATTAATTGTTTTGGAGTTATTAGCAGTTGAGCTCATCCTACTTGCAATCTCATTAGTGGTTGCTGATTGCTCCTCAACGGCAGCTGCTATACCACTTGCATATTCATTAACTTTTGTAATTGAAGACTGAATCTCTGATAATGCGCTAATAACGTTCTTTGAAGCAGACTGGGTCTCTACTATGGTACGGGAGATTTCCTCTGTTGCTTTGGTGGTTGTACCTGCTAAGGTTTTAACCTCGTTTGCCACAACTGCAAAACCTTTACCAGCCTCCCCTGCCCTTGCAGACTCGATTGAAGCATTTAAGGCAAGTAAGTTAATTTGCCCCGCAATATCTTCAATTAACGTAATTACCTTACCAATACTCTCAGTTGTATGGTTTAAAGTATCCGCTGTAGTGCTAGCATTTTGAGTTTTCACTACGGTATTTTTAACCACATTTGCTGTTTGCGTAACTTGTGAAGAAATTTCTTTTACCGAAGTTGAAAGTTCCTCAATTGCTGTTGCAACCCCATTTACATTGGTTGAATTCTCTTTAGAAGATTTTGCAGAATTCTCAATATCTTTCCCTACAGTTTCAACAATACTTACCATGTTATTAGCATTAGTTGAGAGTTGCTCAGCCGAATTTTCAATAGTATTTATAATTTGCGCAACAGCTTGCTCGAATTTCATAGCAAGAGCTCGCATGATATTTTTCTTCTCTTCAGCTTGCTTCTTCTCGATCTCAATTTTATCTTCTTCAAGCTTTTTTACTTTTAAAGCATTTTCTTTAAAGATAGAGATAGCGCCTGTAATCTCGCCTACTTCATCTTCATACTCACTCTTAGGTATATCAACCTGTAAATTACCATTAGCAAGCTTTAAGGTTGCGGCTGCAAGGTTACTTAACGGCTTAATAGAACCTACATTCCACCAAGCAAACCCTCCACCAATAAATAAAGCACAAATTGTAAGTATGATCATCTCAGATTTGAAATTCTTCGCAACAGTTCTAGCTTCCCCTGCTATAATACGGTTTTCATTTTCTTGATAATCAATGAACTTATTAATTCTTGCAAGCCACTCAATGAAAAGAGGTCGTGCTTGATCTATCAAAAGAGCTTTCGCTTCTGCCAAATTATTTTGTCTTTGCAAGCTTATAACGTTCTGGATTATTGGCATGGTTTTTGCCTCTATCTCTTTGATGCTGGCAAGTATTTTCCTCTCATCATCGGTCGAACTAATAGCCGGATCATTAAACATCTGATCCATAAGTTTAGCAGACTCAGCGTAGAACTTAGCGAGCCTGTCTATCTCGATAATTGCATCACGCATTTCCCTTGGAGTTGAAACTAGGACTACGTCTCTTAGACTAATAGCACGATCATGCACACTGCCACGAAAATTTATAGCGTATCGCTGTTTTACGCTATTTACATCATTAATAGTTGTTAGGCTCTTGTCGATTTGGTTTACCTCGATTATTCCTATGAAAGTTAGAATTAACAATAAAGATAAAACAGCCCCAAACCCGGCAATTAACCTGGTAGAAATCTTAGCATTTTTAAATATAGACATGGTTTACCCTTCCATTATGATAAATGTTAGTATGATCTATATTTCTACAATAAAATAATTAAAAGAATGTTAATCTTACGCGCTTTTTATAAGTTTTAGCAATTATTAGCAAAATAAATAGATATTTGTTTTCGTAATTCAGGGAGAAGGTCTCGTTCAAACCAAGGATTTTGCTTTAGCCAGCCATTATTACGCCAGCTAGGATGAGGAAGAACAAAATATTTTGGAAGATATTCGTGCCAGGCATGAATAGTCTCTGTTAAGGTAGGTTTTACCTTGTCTTTAAGGTAGTATTTTTGTGAATAGCTCCCAATTAATATAGTAAGCTTGATACCTGGCATTAATTCAAGGAGTGATTGATGCCATTTAATTGCATGTTCAATGTTAGGCGCCTTATCACCACCATATTTATCATGCCCAGGAAAACAAAAACCCATCGGTACAATAGCAATTTTGCTAGAATCATAAAACACATTATGATCAATACCAAGCCATTCACGTAGTCTTGTACCTGAAGCATCATTCCAAGGCATACCAGTATTCTGCGCTCTTACACCAGGTGCCTGCCCTATTATTAATATTTTTGCAGAAGGGCTAAGCTACAATATTGGATGCGACCCTGGCGGCGATAACGGGTCATTTGTTATATATTCCTCTATTTCGGCAAGAAGCTTTGTAAATAGCATATTAAAGCTTTTAAATCTCCTACTATAGTGATTATGAATATAACTTTTTAGTGATTTAAAAAGTATATTCGAAGCCCCCTAATTAAGGCAGCATTTCTTAAATTTTTTGCCACTACCACAAAGACACGGATCATTCCTGCCAATTTTTGGCATTTCACGCTCATAAGGTTGATGCGAATGATGATGGTGATGATGGTGGTGGCTACAATTTTCATCATGCACATGATCATCGTGATCGTGAGTATGAGTATGTTTTACGGATTTTGTTTTAGTCATTATTCTTATCTCCTTCTAGCATTAAATATAATTATTTTTTAAATCTTATGGATATAAAATCCTTTTGCCCACTGATTATTCCTTTCTCCATTCAGTCTTTCCGCCTGGTTTGTCTTCTAGTATTATGCCTAAAGCCTTTAGCTCTGAACGAATTTTATCAGCTAGCGCCCAATCTTTTGATTGTTTGGCCTGCTCCCTTGCTATTATTTTAGCCGAAATCAACTCCTCGTCAGTATCTGCCTTAAACCAGCTTTCCGGGGTTTGTTGTAAAAACCCAAGGAAATTGGCGCATTTTATTAAAAGTTGAGCTTTCTCTAGCTTCTTCTCGTAATCCTGCTCTTTATTAATAGACCTTGCAAGGTCATGTAAATAGACGAACGACTGATGAGTATTCAAATCATCAAGTAAAGGCTCTAAAAAATCATCTGGTATATCTTCACTCACACCTACAGCAGTAGCTTTGCTTCCTAAATTTGCAATAGTTCTATATAAATAATTGACGAACTCTTTAGCGTCGTATAAAGCTTTCTCATTATAGTCTAAAGGTTTACGGTAATGAGTTGCCAGCAATAAATATCTTATAACCTCACCTGGAACAGATTGGTTAATGAGATCTCTTACAGTAACAAAGTTACCTAAAGACTTGCTCATTTTTTCACCGTTCACTGTTAAAAAACCATTATGTACCCAGTAATTTGCAAAGCTTGAGCCAGGGAAAGCACAGCAACTTTGCGCAATCTCGTTTGTATGGTGTGGGAAGATTAAATCAGCGCCACCTCCATGAATATCGAAGTCTTCACCAAGATACCTATGGCTCATTGCCGAACATTCTATATGCCAACCAGGACGCCCCCTACCCCATGGGCTATCGAATATAGATGAAACATCATCATTTGGTGAAGCAGGCTTCCAAAGCACAAAGTCAGCTGGATGTTTTTTATTCTTTTCTAATTCAACTCTAACCCCGACGAGCATCTCGTTTAAATCTCTCTGCGAAAGTTGGGTATAGTCTGGGTAGCTGGTAACTGAGAAAAAGACTTCTCCATCAACTACGTATGCATGCCCCTTTTCGATCAATCTTTCAATAATACTAATCATTTGAGATATATTGTCGGTAGCTCTTGGCTCAATTGAAGGAGAGAGACAATTTAAGTATGCCATATCATGATGGAAGTCTGCCGTAGTTTTTTCGGTCAGCTCTTTAATTGTAATATTAAACTCTTTTGCTCTTTGATTTATTTTATCATCAACATCTGTTATATTACGTATATATGTTATATTTTCTCTGCCATATATTAATTGAAGCAGCCTAAATAATATATCATATACAACTACTGCACGGGCATTGCCAATATGAGGGTGGTCATATACTGTAGGTCCGCATACATACATACCTACTTCTTTTGTTTTATGCGGGGTAAATAGTTGTTTTTTTCGTGTTTTAGTATTAAAAAGATAGAGGTTCATATTAAAGTTCTTTTCAAGTATGAATTTTATTTATATAACCTTATTATAAGGCGTAATAAATTTTCCCTTGACTGGTCCAATACTTACTCCAAAAGGAATTTAATTATTTTTTTATGATACAACAGTCTGAAGAGGTTATAACTGTAAATTCGGAAGATTACAAATCAAATATTAAGTTAATAGCTTTTTTGATAGCTTTTATCGTCCTATTGTTAACTGTAATTTTCTTTATAAAAACCTATGCTGATATAAAGCAGCGGGTAATACATAATATGCATATTGAAGCTGATAGGCTTGAGAAGTTATTTTCAGAAGATTTGGCGCATACATCCTATATTCTTGAAATGCTCACTAAGCAAATTAAGCCAAATCCCAAAGATTACGATAATATATACCGTATCCTACAAGCCTATAGTACTAACCTTAACATTAATAATATGTATGGGTGGACAGCATTCTCGTGGACTGACGCTAATCATGTAATGCGCGTAAATAGCCAAGAAGGGGTAATTAGTAGACCACTTGATTATACTTATAGCGGTACTTATATGGCAGAGATAGTGCCCGATACCATACATTATAGCTCTCCAATTAAGGGAGCAATAAGTAAAAGAGAGGTTATCACTGCAACTCTTGGAATTACTGGTAATCGCGGAGAATATTTAGGCAATATCATGGTAGGGTTTGATATTGCGACCTTGACTCAAAGACTTAATGAGCGCAAACGAAACGAATATACGAATTTTGCTATAATAGATAAGCGGCTTAGAGTAATTATAAAATCCCAACCTGTAATCTCTAAAATTGGCATTAGGGAAGAATATGTAATAAGCCACAATCTAACAGGCATGCTTAAAAAAATAAATTTCTTCTCAGAAGATACTAAGGAATTTTCCTATCTTGATATGATAAGTGGCCTCAATTATTATGTTAAAAAGATTGATAGCTACCCTTTTATCTTACTGATCAGCATTGCTGATGATGAAATTAGTAAAAATATTTTTTCGAAAGTACTTACTAAATTCCTCGAAATTTCCATATTCTCTTCCTTCTTTCTTGGCTTAATTATCTCTATTTATAAAAGAGAAACCTGGCTAAGGACCCAGGCAGAGAAAGCTTCGCAAATCGCTATTAAAGCAACACAGTCTAAATCGGATTTTCTTGCCTTTACTGCCCATGAGCTGAGGTCCCCGTTAGGCTTTATCCTTACAGGTTCAGAAATAATGCAAAAAGAGTTGCTAGGACCAATTCCAGCAACATATAAGGATTACGTCAAGGGCATTAACTTAAACGCTAATTTAATATTAGAATTCATCAATGATATATTAGATGAATCGCATATTGCAGAGGGAAATTTTAAAATTGAAAATAGTATCAATGACATTGCTTCAATAATTGACAAGGCAATTATTACTAATAAGACTAGGTTTAATGATCGTAAAATTGATATTGTAACTAAAATCGATAACCATATACCCAGAGTAATATGTGATGGAAGAAGGATACTCCAAGCAATAAATAATATAGTAAGTAACTCTATAAAATACTCCAAAGACTATACAACCATTACTATCTCTGTTAGAATAATAAACGGAAAAATGCATCTCTCGATTTCTGACCAAGGCATTGGAATGTCTGAGGAAGAAATAAAGATCGCTTTTACAAAATACGGAACAGTAAGAAAGAAAAACTTTAGTTTCATCCAATCCTATGGGCTTGGTCTACCTATCGTTAAAAAATTGATTGAAGCTCATGATGCAGAGCTACAAGTTAAGAGTAGAGTAAATGAAGGTACGGAGATAACTATAATTTTTCCTAAATATAAATTAATTTATAATAAAAATAACAAGAAATATTTTTAGGAAAAATCTTGAGGAGATCATAGATGAGTGGCGATATTTATTCTCTTAATTCTATTAAAGCAAAATTGTCGCTAATACCTTATAACTTGGTCTTATTGATTACAATTACTTGTTTCTATGGTTTTATGATACTTTATTCAGCAGGGGGTTCAAGCTTCTACCCCTGGGCATATAAGCAAATTATATTCTTTTTACTTTTCTGCCCTGTCATGCTCTTTATTGCCGTAATTGACATAAGGAGGATCTTTAACTATTCCTATATATTCTATATAAGCATCTTAATTATGCTCATACTTGTGCATTTGCTTGGTCACACGGCCATGGGCGCAAAAAGATGGTTTAGTTTAGGTTTCATAAAAATACAACCTGCAGAACCCGCTAAGCTGGCAATCATTCTAATGCTCGCTAGATATTTTCATACATTATCTTTAAAACAAATTGGCCAAATTAAACATGTTATACCAGCTGTTATCGCGGTGCTTGTCCCAGCCGGGCTAATTATCAAACAGCCTGATCTAGGTACAGGCCTAATTACCTTAATAGTTTCAGGAGTAATTTTCTTCATTGCAGGTATTAGACTATGGAAATTTGTTGTAGTATTCCTTACTGCCTGCTTTTCTCTGCCAGTGATATGGAATTTCCTCTATGATTATCAGAAGAAAAGAATTTTAATGTTTTTAGAACCTGAGAGCGATAGGCTTGGGGCTGGTTATAATATTATTCAGTCTAAAATTGCTATAGGATCAGGTGGCTTTTTTGGTAAAGGACTATTTAACGGAACCCAGAGCCAACTAGAATTTTTACCTGAACATCAAACAGATTTTATCTTTCCAACTCTTGCAGAAGAAATGGGTTTCTTAGGTAGCTTTATTCTACTTATACTGTATTTTTTAATTACCTATTTAAGTCTCTCAATAGCTCTTGGCTGCAAATCAACCTTCGGCAGGCTTGTTGTTATAGGATTTACTACCTTATTTTTCTTCCATGTATTTATCAATATATCTATGGTTATGGGTCTTTTACCAGTTGTTGGTATTCCACTACCATTCATGTCCTATGGTGGCACGATGATGGGATCAATGCTTATTGGCTTTGGCCTTATTTTTAATGTGCATATCCATCAGCGCGTCAAGATTAGTAAGGATTGATAAAATGAGCATTCTTAAAGCAAAGCCTCAAGAACTTATACGATATTCGATATTTTACAGTATATTACTTATCGTTACTATCTTACCGCTTGCCAGCTTCAGGTTCGGAGAAATCAGCTCTATATTTCCAATTATTGAAATCATTATAATCTTTTTTTTCTCAATTTATAAACCCGATGCTTTACCATTATGGTTGTTATTTACTTATGGAGGGCTTATAGATTTAATTTACGGACTTCCGGTTGGAATCTCAATTATACCTATTATTATAACAAGTTTCCTACTTAGGAATCAAAGGCAGATATTCTATAAAAAGGAATTTACCATAGTATTTCTAGGTTTTGCACTAGCCTGCTTATTGTTCTTAAGCTTGAAATACACTATATTTTGCTGGTTTTTTTCGTATCTTTTTGACCCAAGCTTAGTGTTAATCCAAAGCATAACTACAATTTTTACTTATCCAATAGCACATTATGCGTTACAACAAGTTGAAAAAATTATACATTAGGTTCTGTAAAAGAATATATGATCTCCAGGAATAGGTAATAAAATAATGATTAATGATGATATTGAAAGGAATCAGCTATTTACGCGCCGAGCATTTATTTTAACCTCGGGTAAAATTGGTTTGCTTTCTATCCTTGCCGGTCGTATGTATTACATGCAAGCGATGCGCTCAAATGATTATAAAACTCTTTCTGAAAAGAACCGTATAAGCCTTATTCCGCTGTATCCCGCGCGCGGTAATTTAATTGATAGAAACGGCAAGTTAATTGCTATAAGTAAAGAAAATTTCCGTATTGTTCTGGATCGCAGAGAAAATCCTAATTATGAATCTTCACTAGAGTTTTTGCAGACTATTCTACCTATACCGGAGAAGAATAGACAAAAGATCTACCAAAAAATCAGCCGCACTAGCGTTAAAGTACCTATCGTTCTTTTTGAACGAGCTTCCTGGCAAGAGGTTGCACTAATTGAAGAGAATTTACCTTATATCCCAGGTATTTATGTAGAGATAAATAAGCTCCGCTTTTACCCTTATGATTTCTCCACCTCACATTTAGTAGGTTATATTGGTAGCGTGAATGAGCAGGAAAAGAAAGATAAATTCTACCAAGCTGTTGGCGATTTCGATATTGGTAAAGCTGGTATTGAAAAATATTATGATGAAACATTGCGGGGAAGCTTTGGCTACAAACAAATGGAAGTTAATGCTCATGGCTTATTCATTCGTGAACTTATCGAAACCAAAAGCACTTCAGGTCAAGAATTAAATCTCACTATAGATGTCGAATTACAGAATGAGATTTATCAGAAATTCTCAAAATATGTTGGCGGCGCTGCAATCGCTATCGATATCACCAATGGCCATATTTTAAACTTTATTTCAGCTCCAGGCTTTGATCCTAATAGATTTGTAGGGGGCGTCCCGAGCGATTACTGGCAGGAGCTTTTGCAAGATAACTTTAAGCCTCTTATAAATAGAGCAATTAATAATAATTACCCGCCAGGCTCTATCTTTAAATTGATTGTAATTTTAGCTGCGCTTGAAGCTGGCGTTCCACCGGAGCACCAAGTAACTTGTACTGGCCATATGACAGTAGGCTCTAGAAGATTTAGGTGCTGGTATAAACCAGGCCATGGCACACTTGATATGTATGGTGCAATCAAACATTCTTGTAATTCTTACATGTATGCCGTGAGTAAAATTATTGGCGCTGAGGCTATTATAAATATGGCTAAGAAATTCGGCTTTGGTGAGAAGACTGGAATAAATCTCCCAGGCGAGCTTAGTGGGTTTATCCCTGACAAAGACTGGAAAATTAACAAGCTTCGTCAAGGATGGCAAGTTGGCGATACTGTAAATACTTCAATTGGCCAAGGCTATACATTAGTAACCCCACTACAGCTAGCTTGTATGGCGACCGCAATAGCAAATGGTGGAAAAATGTATAAGCCAACTTTCTTAGCAACAGAGCAGCCCCAAATCATCAGAGAACTAGGTATTCCTGAACAACATTTAAATATCATTAGACAAGGTATGTTCCAGGTTAGTAACGTACCAGGCGGCACCGCTTACGGCAGCAGAGTCCATGATGAAAAATATAGAATAGCCGCTAAAACTGGGACAGCACAAGTAATGTCAAAACGAGATGATAATCATAACCTAAGTGCTAGCTCCGTGCACTGGACCCAAAGAAACCATGCACTTTGCATAGCTTATGGCCCATTCGATTCGCCAAAATTCGCCTGCGCGGTTATAGTTGATCACGGAGGTAGCGGTTCAAGTGATGCCGCGCCTATGGCACGAGACATTCTGCATGGCCTCATGAAACGCTACTGTTAATATACCTTTATTACTCGGAGAATTGACGATATATAGTAAATTTATTTAGAGTGTGGTACGTCGTCATTCCTCGCTTACGTATTACTCATACGCTGCGCTCGTTATTTCTAGTACTACAAATCAACTAATTTCACTATAGTTGTGCATATCTGTTTTTATGAGCATAGAAAAGTACCCCGCTTTCAAAAATGGCTAAAGGCCTCTCCCATATTTCCAAGCAAAACCTCCTCTCCCTCGTTCATTTTATAATATATTTACCCCTCGCACTTTGAAAACCTTTGGTGCATGAGCTTAAGAAGCCAAGCCCTTCATATACTAGACTTATTTCGAAACTTTACTTCTGCTGCGAGTTTGTATATTGGTTCGGCACTCGAATCCTCGTGCAGTTTTAAGTAGAGTGCGGTTCCGCGTTCCGATTCTTTTTCAGTTCCTCTACCATAAGCGAGTTTTTTTATAGAAGTTTACTGAACAGTATCCTTCAGTGCACGCCCTCCGTTCTCATACTCAGTTCTTCAAATTACTTAGGCAGAAAATCAATATAGAAAATCATAAAATGGTTAACAAATTAACCTATATTACAAAGCTTCAACCCTGGGTAGTAATTTTTGTGTTATCTTTTTCTTGTCAGCAGTTTTAACTACATAGGCTTTATCAATCTTAACTCCGAAACCTTCTCCTTAACACAATTTTATATAGCAATCTCCCACCACTAAGTATTTTTTACCTACCTCATTTTGGAAGGAAAGCGTAAAGATGGTAAAAGCGAGGCTTGCTCCTAGGCAGGTTTTTCACCACTAGGTTAAATAAACTTTGCATTAAAATCGGGAATGAAGAACTAAAATTCGAATTTTCCTCAGAAAAAGGGCTAAGCGCGACTCGATATTTGCAGGAAACGTACATTTGACGTAATTAACCAAATAACTATAAGCAACCTTAGCACCAATTATCGGATTTAAACCTATACTCGTCTGAAGTTTCTAAGCTTCTCCATCGCCAGTATGATTTCCATTACCTAAGAGATGGTTTATTTTCTGGGCCTCCCAGCCATTTTCAATATAATATGCAGCCTGTTCTATTCTTTCGAACGCTATATTCTGCTCAGGGCTCCAGCCAAGCCCTAAAAACTGCTCGATGTGACCTGGAAATTTTTTATGGACAATAGAGATTTTAAAGTTGTTGTCCATTTCCCAGTGCTGGTTAAAGCATGTACTTAATGAGTGATCACCTTTCAAAAGAGGGATAGCCTTTATCGGATCTTTTTTTACAGTTTTCAAAAAATTGTGGCAATGATTTTTGGAGACGATAGTATCCTTTATTATCTCGAAATAGCTTTTATCTTTAGACATTTATACCTCTTTCATATGTTATAAAAAGTTATGGCTTGAAGAATTTATCTTTGAAGTCTGAAGAACATTCTATAGTATATTTATTTAAAGTGTGGTACGTCGTCATTCCTCGCTTACGTATTACTCATACGCTGCGCTCGTTATTTCTAGTACCATAACTCAACTAATTTCACTATAGTATTAATTTCTTACAAATATTTTTTTAATCCATGATCATTATTATCTGTTGTGAAAAATTTCATATAACCGATTAGCCTATTATCTATTTCCAGATTATCAGCGCCGCTTTCAATATCCTTTGAAACAATATCAATACGAGTATAAATAAAATACTCTTTAGGGTCGAAACTACACTCATATAAAGATTTTCGAAATTCATTTTTAACTTCTTTTGATCCATCATTATTATAACGATTATTCAAAAAGCAATAACCAAGTTGCTTGTTACTCTTTAATATTGGCAATGCTTGCATGGGATCCTGAATTACCATAATTAGAAATTGCTGGCATTCAGGTTCTTCATATGATTTATCTCTATAATGATCAGTAAAATATCTTTTAACAGTATTAAATAAACCTTAATCTCTTGGCATATAAACCTTTTCGTTAAAGTTACGAATAAAAAAAATTATTCAATGAATACGCTAAATATACTCTTCAGCTATTATCTTCCTCAGAATATTTACTGGTACCGAGAATAATATCAACTACTTTACTATCACCATAACACTTAATATAACTCGCAGCCTGGTCCATATAATGGATGGCATTCTTCTCTTCTCGTGTGTAAGAAAAATGATTATTATTTACGAAAGCTTCAAGAGAGATTTTATGTGCTGTATAACACTTACTATATTTGTGATCATCAAAAAACATATTAAAAGCCTTCTTAGGACTCGCTTTAAATGTTTTAACAAAATCCTCACAATATATAGCTGGGATATCTCCTTGAGTATTTGGATATAGATACGCTTTTATAGCCGTAAAATAACCTTTATTCTCTGGCATATTGCCCTCTCTAATGCAAGTTCATACGTTTAGTACACTTACTTTAAAAAAAATATAAGAGAATAAAAAACTTGTCTATCAGACATAAAATTAATTATGCTTTATTCTTTAATAGTATGATAAAAATATACCGCAGATATTCTACGGTACATTGATTAAGGTTTCAGTGATCGGTAGAATCGTCTATAGGGTTCTTACCCATTACATTAGGACCATCCTGCGTGTTTTGAATTGTAGATTGATGCGTTAAGTCTAAGGTTGAATGGCAATTAGATTGCTTAAGTAGTTGGCATGGCTCGCCGTTAGATTTATTTTTCAGATGCTCTTTAAAAGCTTGGTTAAAAATATTATCCTTATTGAAACATTTTCCAAAATCAGGATTGTCGTTTAAAGCATTTAATGCTTTTTCATGGTGTTTAGTAACTATATCTCTGAATTGACTGCAAGGCTCTACTGGACGCTTATTCAAGAAATTTTTGATATTATCCCAAAAATTATTAGTAGCATTTTGTAAAACTTTATTTCGGTCATTCGAAATATGATTTGCCATGGCTACATCTTCTGTATACATATATTAATCCTCCTTTTAAATATATAGATAAAAATATAAGTTTTTATAAATTATTTTTTTATCTCATAAAACAATATAGGAAGGCTTAAGTAATGTCTAGAAAAGATGCTATGAATTAATATATTTTTTTGCTATATCAACATCAGATTTAAGCTCTTTTGAATGGTCAGCCAAATATTTTTCAGAAATCGAGTGAGCAATTTCGATAAAGTTTTTATGAAGGTCAATGAGGGCTAAATCTTTTCTCTGTTCAATCTTTTTAATAGCTTCTTGATATTTAGTATTTAGCTCGTGGGTAAATAAACCTTTTCTATTCTCAATAGTATTTTTAATGTTAGTCCTAGCTTCATCAAGCAAGTTTTGATTCTCTGTATCTTGTAATGATATTTTATCATTAATCTCTTGCAGAAGCTTTTCAGCTTCTTTCCGTAATGCTTCTGCTTCCACTACCTTTGCTGAAAGTTCAGCTATTTTTTTATCAATTAGGCTAGTAACAGCGGTTTTTATGAATTTATAAGATATAACAACGAAAATTACAAAAGTAATAGCAAGCCAAAACTTTTCATCAAAATGCATATTAACCTCTATAATTTTTCAATTCTTCTTTATTAGGCTGAAGACCTGATACTCTATGTATTAAGAAAGAACTATAATCAAGTACTACTTGCTCTAGCTCTTCCTTATATTTTGCTTTCTGCACGCTAATTTCTTCTTCAGCTTTTTGAGATAAGATAGCAATATCAGCATTTATTTTACTAGCTTGCTCAGATGTTATTCTATTGAAGTTAGTAAGCTCCCCTTCAAGCATCTCAGAAATTTTAGAATGGACTTTTTTACGGGCAGTTTCATATTGCTCCCTAAGTTCTAGGGCTTTGCCTCTAGCCTTTGTTGCTTCATTCAAATCACTTTCAATCTTCCCATCTCTTAGACTAATTAAAGATTCTATTGAAGGAGCAATATAACCCTTCACAAAAAAATAGAGGCAAACAAAAAATATTGTGAGCCAGAAGATCTGTGAAGGGTAAGTTGCAAGGTCCAGCTGAGGCATTTACTTTTACTCTTAAATTTATACTGCAAATAAGATTAACATAGCAATTACGAACGAGAAAAGCCCCATAGCTTCCGCAAGACCCGCCCCAATGAACGCAAAACGCTGTAATTGATCAGAAGCAGAAGGGTTACGCGCAATAGAATCAAGTAAAGATTGGAAAATATTACCTACACCAATAGCCGACCCTAACATCCCGAACGCCATTAGCCCAACACCGATGAATTTTAAAGAAGTTGCTTCCATATTTATTATCTCCTAAGTTTTATATTATTTTAGTGTAAGTTTATTGCATCATTCAAATATACACATGACAATATAGTAAATATGTAAGCTTGAAGTATTGCAACAAAAATTTCAAATCCGATCAAAATTACCATCAAAGGAAGTGGAATCCATTTCAAATATATCGCCATTGATACAACAAATCCAGCCAAAACCTTTAAAAGTACGTGACCTGCAATCATATTAGCAGCAAGCCTGAGCGATAAGCTCACTGGGCGAGCCAAATAAGCAAAAAACTCTATTAAAATGATAAGTGGGGCAAGCCAAACCGGGGTACCTTTGGGTAAGAATAATGAAAGAAAATGGAAGCCATGTCTTATAAAACCGACTATTGTGATCAAGATAAACATCAAAGATGCCAGGGCAAAAGTTACAGAAATGTGACTTGTAACTGTGAAGCTATAAGGTAACATCCCTAGCAGGTTACATAGTAATATAAATAAGAATACACTAAATATAAGCGGGATAAATTTTCTCCCCCCCTCCCCTATACTTCCAGCAACAGTATTCTCAGCAACTCCATATAATAATTCGGCAGACGCCTGCAAGCGACCTGGTATAAAGGTTTTATTTCTTAAAGCAACAGTAAAGAATATCACTGATATTGCTAAAGCAAAGAACATAAAAAGACTTGAAGTAGTAAAGCTTATATCATACCCAGCAAGTTCAAGCTTTAAAAGTTGCGTCGTTTCAAATTGATGAAGAGGATTATGCTGCATTAGTTTCTACACAAATTATATTATATTTATTTAGACATTAAATTTCTTATTCCACCGAGAAAACCAAAAATTGTACATAAAATTAAACCAAGTGGTCTAGTGTTAAAGGCTGAATCTAAATACCACCCTATCAAAAGCCCAATAATTATCGCCGCTAACATCTCTATAAGTATGTTTGTACCGCGACTAAACTTCTCACGTTTTTTTTGACTTTTCGCTTCCCTTATTTTGTCAATCTTCTGCTGCAACAAATCAAGGTCAAGGTCGTTACGCTCAATCATAGTAGTTATTTAATTTTTATTCATACAAGGCCATATTGTCAAGCCAATACTAAAACTTGTTTAAAACAATTCTCAAAATAGTTTATTTATCAACAGAAGACTTCCTAGCAGCTTCAACTGCTTTTACAAAATCTTGATAGTTACCAGTATTTGCATAACTCTTACCATTTATATATATTTCTGGCGTAGCGTTAATACCTAATTTTGAAGCTTCTCTTACATTATCAATAATCTTTTCCTTAATTGTCACGTCCTCTAAACATTCTTTGAACCTGTTGGCCCCTACCCCCCCAAGCTGACCTATCTGCGTTAAGATCGCCTTATAATCCTTTGAAAACACCCAATTGTTTTGCTGTTCAAGTAAAACTTTAACAAAATTATGATATTGCTCTTTAGGTGCACATTTAATAAGTATTGAACCGTCCAAAGCTTGCTTATCAAATGGCAGTAATCTACCTACGTAGCATGCTATTCCTTTATCAATATATTCTTCCTTAAAAGGCTTAAGTATTTTGCGATGAAAATCTGCACAATGGTAACAAGTTAGCGAGAAATATTCAATTATTTTTACTACTGCATCAGGGTTGCCAAGCACTACATCATCTTCTCTTATCTGCAAAATTTCATCTTTATCTTTTTCTGTAATTTCATTTACAGTTTTTTTAATTTCATTTGCTGGTTTAACTTCATTGCAGCTAACAAGTAAAATACAGCATATGGCAAGAACATATCGTATAGCTTTTTGAGGAATCATAATTTCTATTGTTCTCTTAAAGTTTTTTATAATGATAACCTATATATAACAACTTCAAACCTGGCAGTAAATTTTTTTTTGCCTTAAATGCTGCAGATATTCGTTAAGTGTGGTTCAAGGGAAAGTAGAAAGGAAATTTAATTTTATTAATGGTCCTAGGAAGGGGTTAGAAAGGTATTTACCCCCTCAAAGTGATATATTAAGTGAATAGTTTATAATTCTCATCTGGAAGCAGAGCGTTTTAATTAAACACGTCTATTCGACTTTGCAATCACTATAATGTATTTGCTCATTGCTTACACCAAATAAGCCAACGCCATCTTCACTTGCTCCATCTGCTTCATCAGAAAAGTCGAAATTACCTAATGTGATCGCTTTCCTCTCGCTTACCTCATTTAACATTTTACTGACTAAAGTCTTTGTTCTATCAGGTAGAGGAGCACTATCGATAAGTTCAATAAGATTTTGCCTTCCTTCTTCATCAGCAGAAATTAATAGGCATTCCTTAATTTCATCAATGAAACTCTCAATAGTTCTTACTAAACTGTTACTATATTCAGGAAAAAGGCTATGGAATAATACTGCCTTAATGACCTTAACTTCGTTCTCATTATAAACTCTTTCTTCCTGCTTTAAGCTATAATTGGTAGAATAATTTAAGTTTATCATATTTTGAGCTTTAGACTTATCCCAATTATATTTATTAGCTGCTATATTAATAACTTTAGACCATACACCTAGAATCTCTCTATCAGACTCCGCAGTTATAAATAAATCTTTCAGTTTGTTATAAGCTGCAATTTGCTGCCTAGTAAAATCATTTCTATTAAATAGTTCGTATAACTTAGTATATTCTTCGCTATAACGATTATTACTTGCGACCAAGTCATTAAACTTGGGGAACCCTAATAAATCGAATATAGGAAATTTCAATAAAGTTTTACACTTTATCTCTATATTTATGTTCTTAATATCGTTCTGTATCTCAATGTTTTTATGAATCAACGCATCAATCTCTTCCAATATTTCTCTATTCTCAGCATTCTCTACTCTATCAACAGTTAATGCAATTAGTTTATGGTTATTTTTTACAAACTCCACTAAGCCATTCAACTGATTTCCGTCAAGTTTTATCGCACTTATATCCAATTCACGTAACGAAGTATTGTGCTTTAAAGCCTCTATAATTAGATTTATACCGTTCTTATCAGTAGCAAGGCTGCCAATATTAAGTATCTCTAGATTAGTATTACCCTTCAAAACTTGAGCAAAATTTTCAGACATTTGAGTGTTTAGCTTGCTTCTCGAGATGTTTAAACTTTTCAGATTATGATCTCCGTTTAACAAGTCGACTAGCTCAAAAAAGGCTAATTGACTACTGGTCATGCCAGAGTCAAAATATAATTCAAGACTTGTTAAACTCTTATTAGTTTTCAAAGCTCTGAGGAATTTAGGAAGCTTATCCGCCCTTGTTCCCCTCATACTTATATGGCTCAAGGTAGTATTAAACCTTAAATTTTCTATAAGTGGATCGATCCAGAAATCAATGTTGTTAAAGCTTATATTTAAATGTGTAAGGCTCTTATTTTCCTTTAAAGATTCTACTATAAAGATTGCGCCTTGCTCAAATATGGTATTCGTTGAAAGATCTAAATAAGCTAAAGATAAGTTTTTAGCCAAAAACTTAGCTAATATTACGCACTCTCTATCAGAGATACTATTCGTACTAAGATTTAAGTAAGTTAAAGAAGAATTATGAACTAATGCTTCCAATAGCTCTGTAAGGAAATTTCTTTTTGAAGAATCCCCATTCCACCGAGTTAGACTCAATTCGCTTATCCGATTTTCTTTTATCTGCTCTAAATAGCTTCTGAATATGTCATAATTGTCAGTAATAACAAGAGAGTCAATCATAAATTAATTTATATTTATTGTTAATGTTACTTTGTATAGTAGAGATTACTAACGGCAATAAATTATATATAAATATTTTCTAAATGTAAAGTTTTATTAATAGTTTCTGTTGCTTGGTAAGCAATGCTATGAAGACTAGCTTGAAAATTGAACTAAATTAAGCATACGATTCTTCACTGTCAGTATAAAAAAGCAAAAAAGTGTTGTTAATGAGTTCTTAACTTTTATATTGTAACATCAGATTACAGGGATATGGAAAAAGGATTATGAAATATAAAATAAACTTTATAGCATTAAACTCTAAAGAAGATATCCAGGAACAGTTAAAAAAGTTTGCTGATCCAAAAGCCTTTTTTCCTGAAGAGCTTATTAAATTAGTGAACAGCCCCGAAAGGCCGTCATACTTTAAAACCAAGGACATTAAATATGATAAAGGGCAGAGCAACAATACTTACAGCCTAGAAGAAATTTATGACATATACTGTAAAGTTAAAGACCTAAAAAGGTCAAACCCTGCTCTATACCAATCCTGCAAAAATGATCTTAGTGAACTTGAAAAGAATTTAACTGAGATCTGTAAGTACCACAACCTTCTGAAGAATAATACTGAGGAAGTGAAACGAATCGATCGAAGTAAAAGTTCCACTGAGGGTAACATTTCCTTTGGTAATTTAGAAGACTTTACTGTCGATAACGAAAGCTACCTCAAATTAGACCTTTCGAAAAGAGCAGACCTCCTTGGAGATATTGATACTTCTCTGCTATCCAAAGATCCAAAACTCGTTGCAAAGCAACTGTTGAATGCACTTGCTTCAACCGGTAATACTTCTTCAGAAGCGGATTTAGAAGAGTTTTCCAACCGTTTTACTAAAGTTATATTAGAATATGGCACCCCTGAGCAAGTATATAAGGCTAAATTAATTGGGCAGGCTATGGAGAAAATCAAAGATAATCCTACTCCAGGATTTTTAAGTAGTATTCAAGCTTTTACAAAATCTTTAGCTGCTTTATTTAGCTCAAAATATAAAGTTAAAGATGAAAACCTCAATAAAGCATTAGACGATATTAGTGCATTAAGCGAATCTCTAGAAGCAGGAGCAGATAAAATCCCTGCCGTTGTAAAGAAAGCCGTTCTTACAACCCTTACTATAGATAAGGGCTTAGAGCCGTCCCCTCGCTTCCCACAGAAAGAACAAAGGAATTTTAACAAAGAATTTCTTCCGCAGGCAAAACCGATTTTTGGAGACTTCACAGGGGCGCTTGCGAAAGTTAGACTTGGTAAAACTATCAAACAAACAGGACGTCAATAATCATAAGGAGAATTAATTATGACAAAAAAACAAAACAAACTGAACAAAAAAGATCCTTTAAACGATATAAGAAAATTAGTCGACAATAGTTTAAATGCAAGGCCAATAGACATACAGAAAGCTGAAGAGTATTGGGGACAGATTTTGAGAGAAATTATGGAGTTAAGATCCCAAAAGAATTTTAAAAGTTTATGGATGCAAGCAGAAGGCATAGAATCTATGCTAAACAGATTAAACAAGCGCTACAATAATGATCGCAGCCCAAGGCTAAAAAATTTTGCATCATCTATTATGGCTTATAGAGAATCAATTAATGGTGAACTAGGTTTGACTAAGAGAGAAGAGTTAAGCAATCCTAATATTGCAAGAGACGAAAGGCTTTCAACCACCGCCCCTAGCAATGCTACACTTCCAGCAAGTGAAATTAATATCGGCTACTTTCGTGAGCAAATGAAGAAATTCAGTGATCTAAATGTATTTTTTTATTCTAAGTTGCGGAATACAGACGTATTTCATATATCAGAGCTTCCTCAAGAAAGTTCGGCTAAGCCTTCTATAGAAGAAGTTCATAAGATTTACCATGCAGCTAAAGAATTCAAGAAACTGCATACAAAATTACCTAAAAATGATATAGATTGCCTTGATCAGCTAATGAAAGGTATTAATGCATATTGTAAGAATCAATTCGATATACAACATAATATTGTTACAATCAATGAAGGAAAAACAATATCTCGTAAGCGCCCCCCTTATGATAACGAACCAATGCAGCAAATTACTAAATCGTTGCTTTCTAAGGATCCTGAGGTTGCAGCGAGGAAAATTAGCAGCATGCTTAAGAACCCTGCCCATTATAATAGAACTCAACTTACTGCTGAAAGATTAGAAAAGCTCTTATATCAATTTGCTATGCCAGAAGATACTTATAAAATTGCTAAAATAGCTGAGTGCATGCAGAAAGGAGAAAAGAAAAGTTTTATAGATAATATCCGATATTTCTGTAAAACAATAGCTGGATTATTCAATGAGAAATACAAGGTAAAAGATAGCGATATCAAAAACATGCTAGACTCATTTGTGAAATTAGATGCGCACTCTAAAAATAGAGATGAGGAAATGCCTAAGGAGTTGAAGGCTCAGCTTGCTCCTATTTTAATAGAGGATAAAGGGATAACAAGTGAAGCTATACCTGAGCCTAAAGGGAACGTCCGTAATTTTGCTGAAAAAGTAACAATGCAAAAGAATCAGCCAACTAATCAGTCTAGAGGACGAGATTAAATATAATTTTTAAAGAAAAGTTAATCATGACAAAAAATAAGCCAGTAAAAAAGACAGAAACTACTTTATTAGACCAATATATTAAGCAGTTTAGACAGATTTCTACAATGCATGAATTTTCTGGGAAAGTATTATGGGATCAAATTTCTAAGCATATTGATAGCCTCGAGGCCGGACCAAAACTGCTTGATAACTTAAAAAAGCTACAACAAATTTGTGACGATAAAATCAAAGCTATAAAGGATTTAGGTGAATCCATTAATTCCAGTTTTGATAAGTCTTTAGAAGGTTGGGCTATTTTAAAAGACACCATCAAGCAATATGAAAAAGGATTGCAAGAGAAACTAGAAGCAAAGCATAAGCCTGAAATACAAGCTAATGCTGGAATTTCAGAGGGGCCAAACACTACTTCTTACAATAAACCTAAACTTCTAGGTTTAAGCGATAAAGAACTTATTGCACTTGCTGAAAACTTTGAGGCTTCAACATATTTCCCTAAAAAAAGCAGCCGTCAGAGCAGCCCTGAATATATTAATAGGCCGAGTCTTGAAGAAATGCATGAGCTATTTTATAGCGTCAAGGAGCTTGAAAAGTCACAACCACAACTTTACAATCAAAATAAAAAGATTTTGGACGCTTTTAAGACAGAAATTACTGATTACTGTAACTATGAATACAAAAATAAATCATCTAAACAAGAAAAGTCTAATAACACACCTATCGTCATCGGAAACTCATTGGGCAAGGATGAAAAGCTTAAAGGGTTAATCAATTTAATTTCTAAAGACCCTGAAATGGTAGCTAAAAAACTACTTATGGCTAAGGGAAGCACAAGTGGAAGCAACCTAGAAAGTGAAAAAGTTTTAGAAGTGATTCTACAGAATTGCTCACCTGAACAAACATACCGAATAGCTAAGATCGGTGAGGAGATACAGAAACGCGAAGGCAATAAGAAACGTAGCTTCAAAGAAAATCTAAAAGGCTTCTGTAAAGCAGTAGCAGGTATTTTTAATAGTAAATATAAAGTAAGCGATAAGGAGCTAGAGGCAGCTTTTACGTCTATTCGAAATTTAGAAAATACGACTAAGGATGTTGCTGGCAAAACCTTTGCTGATAATAACGAGGCAAAAAAGGAAATACTTGGTAAATTCACAGAGGTTTTTGCTAAAGCATCTAGTCAACCTAAAGACAGAGGCTTCTCCAAGTCTTAATAATAATTGTGAAACAATTCTTTAATTATAGAGCTTAAAAAGGAAATTAATACTATGGCGAAGGGTAAGACTATTAATCAGGCAAGTTTAGAGGAATTTTGTCATAACTTTGAGAGTAGTCCAGCCTCAAAACCTCTTGCAGGGATTGCAATATTGAATAACATTATTGATCTCTATAATGATTCACTGTTGGGTATCGAAAACTCCTACGCTTCATATGAATCTCTATTCGAAAGCTATTCTGCTGCTCTAGAAAAGCTAAGAGATATATGCGAAAGTAATATAGAAGACAAAAATATCCCTAGTAAAGATAAGGATGAATGGTTTAAAATAAAAACCGATATTTATATTTTCTCACAACTATTAGACTCCACAAATAATATTGCAAAGGATAATCCCACTGCTGATATTAGTAGATTATTAATGAGGAAAGTGATCTTAATAAACCCTAAAGAGGATTCGATAGTACAATTACTTGAACAAGCTGCAAGATTTAAGGACCCTAAAACTTTATTCCCTGAGATTGAACAGTTTAAAGCTGGCCGTAAATATGAGATAAAAGCTAATGAAAACTTAAAAAGACCAAGCCTTGAGGAAGTTCATGAGCTTTCCTATCGATTAAAGGAATTAAAAAGATCAAGCCCCAGTATTTATAAAGCCTATCAACATACTTTTGATAATTTACAAGCAAACCTAAAAACTTGCTGCGAATATCAATTTGAATTGAATAATAATTGTCAAGAGGAGAATGGTTACCTTATTCATGTAGATTCTCTTAAGTTAGGGCAAGATAGATACCTAAAAGATTTAAATATAATTCTATCAAAAGACCCGGAAATTATCGCACGTAAACTTCATGAAGCTAAAGGAAATTCAAGTGAGAGTAATATCGATCTTACAAAATTGATCTTAGAGAACTGCACCCTAGAGCAATCATATAAAGCTGCTAGAATTGGAAGGGAGTTACAAAAGCTTGAAGGGAAGAATAAGAGTAACTTTAAAGATGATTTGAAAGTCTTCTGCAAAAAAATCGCAGGCATTATAAACAGTAAATATAGATTGAGCGACAGAGACATATTAGCTGCCTTAAGTTCAGTAGAAAACTTTGCGGCTAAAAAAACTGAATATGGATATAATAATACCCCTCCAGCAAATGAGAAAAGTAAATTAAGGAAAGCTTTAGGAGCTTTCACTAAAAGATTTACAACTGCAAGCGGAGATAAGTCGAGAGCTAGCCCCAATATTTCTTAAATGCTCTTTATTATAGTCTAAGTTAAAATCGATTAAAATATAATTGCTTATTATATGTAAAATTGCTAAGCTAAGGATTGCTTTATATGGTGTCTTTTAAGAAATTTTATGTTTTGGGATGATGTTACAGTTTCGCTACCTATTGTTCATGGCAATGCTGGCTGCCTTATTAAAAAAAATGGCTTAATATTAGCTGTAAAACATGCAGGTAGCGGGAAATGGGATATACCGTCAGGTAGGCCTGAAAGTGAGTCTGAGCTTGCACACGAGACCGCTCGTCGCGAGACTTTAGAAGAAACAGGGCTTGATGTAGAGATCATAAGACTCATCAATATATTCAGAGAAGAGCATAACCCGTCCCAAGCTTTTTATGTTTATTTATGCAAGATAATTCCCCCTATGACAGATGCAGACCTTACCCTTCTTCCGATTACCCAAGAGGAAATTGTAGAAGCAAAGTTTATAGATATAGAGCTTCTAAATCATGATAATGTGCGCTTTCCCGAAGCCTTACCTTTAATAAAAGGACTATTTAAAGACCTCCCCGAAAGCTAAAACTATCCGCAGTGAAGACTAGCTTAAACGATTAACTTGCATATGGAGTATATCAGCTAATGAAGAATTCTGTAACCTCCCCTAAATATTGCTGGGCAGCTTCAAAGGCTTCTGGATAAGTTTCCAATAAGCAATAAATGCTACCTCCTATACCCATTATAGTTCCAGCAAAAAAGATAGAAGTAAACTGTATAGCTTCGCTGGTAGACATTCTACTGTTCATATATTCTTGCACAGCTTGCAGCAAAAAATAACCACTGAGTGAGCCAGATACGAATAAATCTCCAGCGAAAATATTATAAGCTATCACTTTAAAGGGCTCTTCAGAGTTATGAGTATTTGTTTCTTTTAACATATCAAGCTTTATATTTAATTTATTAAATCCTTTTTAACATTTCAACCGCAGGTAGTAATTTTTTGACCCCCCCCCTATTTTTTCACAATTATTCTTGTAATTTTAAGCAAGGGTAATTTGTTGCTTTAAGCGATTGATACTAATGGAAATAAACATAATATTTCTAAAAATCAATTAGAAAATTCATGCTGCGTATCAAGATTAGAAATTTTTGAATGGTTAGTATCATAATAAAGACCCACTGTTCCAACAGGACCGTTTCTGTGTTTTGCAATAATTATCTCAAGTTTATTACGAACTTTCTCACAATCTTGAAGCCATTCGTCATATTTATCTGTACCAAGGGCAGGCTGCTTTCTAAGTAAATAATACTCATCCCTATAAAGGAACATAACAATATCGGCATCTTGCTCTATCGCACCAGACTCACGAAGGTCAGAAAGCATAGGCCTCTTATCTTCCCTCTGTTCGACGGCCCTCGAAAGCTGAGATAAAGCTACAATTGGAATATCAAGCTCTTTAGCCAGAGCCTTCAAGCCTTGGGTTACTTCTGAAACCTCTTGTACCCTGTTATCAGTTTGGGTTGCACCTCTTACTAACTGAAGATAATCAATAAAAAGAAGTCCAAGGTTATGTTTACGCTTTAGCCTTCTAGCTCTAGTTCTAATTGCTGCAATACTAAGGGCAGGCGTATCATCTATAAAAAATGGCAGGCTAGCTATTTCTTCAGCCTGTCTTTGTAGCTCATTATATAGCTCTTCATTCACTTTACCAGTTTTAAGCGAAGAAGAGTTAATGGAAGTTACCATTGAAAGCATCCTGGTTGCAAGCTGTTCTGCCGACATTTCAAGCGAGAAAAAACCTACCGACGGCGGTGTCTGAGAATCTTTGTGTTTTCTCACTAAACTTCTACAACAATTCAAAGCAAGATTAAGAGCAACGGCGGTTTTACCCATCGAAGGTCTCCCAGCCATAATGACAAGGTCTGAATTATGAAATCCTGAAAGCATTTTGTCCAGATCTACTAATGCGGTTGAAATACCTGTTACCGAATCAGAGTTCTTCATAGCCTTATTGATGCGGGTAATAGATTCCCCCAGTGATTTAGAAAGCGGCATAAAACTCTTATCAGTTGTCCCTGCAAGCGCCAGATTAAATAAATGAGCTTCTGCTTTTTCCAGCTGATTAGAAGCGCTTAAGCCTATCGTTGGGTTATAGGCTGTATTAACAATCTTTTCCCCAACTTCGATCAGACTTCGGCGCATGGCAAGGTCATATATGATTTGGCCATAATCAGCAACATCTATTACCGTAGTTGCAAGAGTTGCAAGCTTTAAAAGATAGTTATTGCCCCCTCCCATCTCTACTAAATTCTCTTCATTCTCGAAAACATTCCTAAGAGAAATTGGAGAAGCACTAAGACCTTTATCGATAATATTAAGTATGGCTTTATAAATACGCTGATGAACAGGCTCATAAAAATGTTCTGGTAATAAATATTCGCTTACTCTAATTAATAGGTTATTATTTATCAAAATTGCCCCAAGGAGCATTTGTTCAGCCTGTAAGTTATGAGGGGCTACTCTAACTACTGGAAGTTCTGTGACATTTTCTAATATTGCCTTACTCATATTTCATACCTTATATTTATACCTCGAATAAATGACGGCTAGCAAAAGCTGCTGTTAAAGTTCCTTCATCAAGATAGTCAAGTTCACCACCCATTGGTATACCTGAGCCAAGCCTTGAAATCTTTATATTTAAATCTTTTAGAAAATCAGTAATAAAAAATGCCGTCGTCTGCCCTTCAAGGGTTGAGTTAGTCGCAATGATTACTTCCTGTATGTTACCTTGCTCAATCCTGGTCTTTAATTGCTGCAGACCAAGTTCTGTTGGAGTATTACCCTGCCCTGCGGACAGTGCGCCGCCTAAAACATGATATATACCTTTAAACATATTGCTTCGCTCAATAGCCCAAAGATCGGCCACGGTCTCAACAATAGCAATAATTTCCTTATTCCGCTCGCTATTGCAACAAATTTTACATGGTGAAACTACATCCAAATTACGACAGACTTCACATTCAGTGATTTTATTATATGCATCACTTAAGGAATGGATTAACGACTGCATCCTATTTTCCTTATCTTTTAACAAATGGAGGACCAATCTCCTAGCTGACCTTGGACCAAGCCCTGGTAGCTTAGAAAAAATATATATTAATTGGTCTATTTCATTCTTTTTAGCCATAAAATTCCTGATAAGATATACAAGGTTAAATAACCATGTCGTTTTGCCCCCCCCTCCCCCTATTTTTTAGCAATAATTATATCAATCAAAATGGAAATTTAAATCCTGCTGGAAGTCCAAGCCCACCAAGCATGCCTGATTTCATGGACTCTGCATTGCTATCGGATTTACTCTTAGCGTCATTAAATGCTGCAACAATTAAATCTTCTATTATTTCTTTATCACTCGCATTAAGCAAGCTTGGGTCAATATTAATTTTTATTAACTCATTCTTGCCATTAATCTTTACAGTAACACTACTACCACCAGCTTTTCCTTCAAATTCAGTTTTTGCAAGCTCTTCCTGCATGGTCTGCATCTTTTTTTGCATCTCCTGCGCTTGCTTCATTATTTGACCCATATTAAACATTTTAAATACTCCTTTTATAATATTAAACTTTGGAAGCTTGGCTTAACCATGATTTCTAATAACTTATATAGATTTTATCTAGTAAGCTAAGCTCAATATAATTAAATTTATTTTTTTAATAATATATCTGTTATTTTTGCCTCAGGGAAATGTTGCGCTACCTTATTCCATGCTGCTGTTTTCTCTGCATTTAGTACAAGCAACTCTTTTAGAGGGGCCATTTCCTCGCTTGCCTGGTTAACAGTAATCACCCACTCCTGATTGGTATATTTATATAGTAACTCCCCAAGTTCAGCATTAATTTTTTTATTCACATTAAGTGATTTCATTTCTATTTTACCAAATTCAAACTCAGTAATCTCTACTTTATTCATTAGATAGTAAAAAATACCAAATTCATTTTCTTCACTTAAAAATCTTAGTAGATCAACAAAGGTTGAAAATTTAAGGGCTAATACATTCTGATTTGTCGCTTTTGCTACACATAAAGGAGAGGTCGATAATAGGTAGCTTGTATCGTTATGCCTATTGAGCGTTCCTGGTTCCTCAAAACTTACATTTAAAACTTCATTAGCTTTTACGCTTAATGGATCACTAGCTGATTGCGCTACAGAGTTAAGTGGGTTTTGGGTAAAGTTCTGACTAAAATTGCCTGGGATGACTAGTCTCTAACGCTTTTGCTTCATTTTGGCCTTGATTAGTAATTTGCTCAACCAATTCCTTAGGGGAAGGTAAATTCGTAGTATAAATAGCTTTAATAGCGAGCATTTCTAATGAGTGCAGCATATTGTAGGAATTTTTAACCTCAAATAAGCCTTTTATGATAAGTTGCCAGACAAGAGTAAGCCAAGAAAGATTAACCTTATCAGCCAAAGCTTTAGTTACAGGCGCATAGCTTGCAAAAACCTGCGACCGGTAATTATTTATTGTTTTAGCCTTTGTAATGTTAGCTATATAGTCAAGGACATTTTCGGTAAAAAGTACTAAATCGATGCCCGTTTTATAAGCCTCGTTAATATAGGCAATTGCCTGCTCAGTATTACGATCAAAAATTGCATGGGTAAAATCTACGGCGATTTTAAGGTTAGTTGCCCCAACCATGCCAGCTACTACTTTCTCTGTTATTCTAGTTTCGCTACCAGCAAAAGTTAAAGATACTGCCTGATCTAATAATGATAACGCATCCCTTGCAGAACCATCAGATTTTAATGCTATAATATTTAAAGCTTCTTCCTCAAAGCTAACATTTTCATTTTGGCAAATTTTCGCAAGAAGTGTGTATAGCTGGTTCTCGTCTAAACGTTTTAAATCAAATCGCTGACATCTTGATATAATAGTTACTGGAATCTTATTAACTTCAGTTGTTGCAAATATAAAGATCACATGCGCAGGTGGTTCTTCAAGTAGTTTTAAGAGTGCGTTAAAAGCATTTTTTGATAGCATGTGTACTTCGTCGATAATAAACACCTTGTATCTACCAAGCAGCGGTTTATACTGCGCGCCATCTATTATATCTCTTATATCATCCACGCCCGTTCGGCTTGCTGCATCCATCTCAATAATATCTGGATGCCCACCTTGCGATATACTTACACAATTAGTACACTTCTCACAAGGTATAATAGTAGCTTGTTCCTCTTTAAGGTCACTACAATTAATAGCTTTAGCAATGATTCTTGCCGAAGTCGTTTTTCCTACCCCTCTAATACCTGTAAGCAAATAAGCATGCGCAAGTCTACGTTCCTTAATTGCAGTATTTATAACTTTAACTAAGACATCTTGACCTTGAAGATGTAAGAAATTTGTAGGTCTATATTTTCTAGCGAAAACTATATAAGGTTTATTATGCACAATGCTGCCTTAAAGGTAAATGTGTATTATTGAAGAGTTTATAGCCAGCAATGACCCGCCTAAATCCTACGACGACTGCTTCCTTTCGGACCTGATCGGATTAGCAAGCAAGACGCCCATCACTGGCCAAAATATAGAATAGTGATATTATAAAAAAATTCAAGTAGATAATTGATTTTTTTGCTTTATTCTACTTACAGAGTTTTAAGTAAATATAAGATATCCCATTATAAATATAACTGTTAAATATACGAAGGAAAAGGTCATTGGTATCATTTGCTCCTGCTTTTCGGTCCTAGCAGGTGCATTTAAGGTAGCAAGTAGCTTGAGTCTGGTGTCAAGCGGATTGACCGGTAAAAACCCTTCTATTCTTGCCGCAATAGCGTCTAATATTTGCGCCGATCTATAGAATCTTTTAAGCTCCCCAGACCAGGTATAACATAAAGCAAGGCCAACTGAGGCAATCAAAGCGATAACGGCATATTTATTTTTATCAGGGAGTTTAAAATTATAGATACCAGAAATAATACCAACAACAGCAGCTGCAACTGTTTGATGAAAGTTATTAAGGGAAGCCCTACTCTCATTGGCTTTTGTTATAAAATCTAAAAGTTTTTCATATTGCTTCTCAAGCAATTCTTTATCAGACTTGTCTTCTATGTTAATCTTTAAATATTTATCTAAAGCTTTTTCAATATGTAACATACTTCCTCCCTTTGTATTATTAAAAGTATTATTAAAAATTAAACAATAATCTTTAACTAGGAAATAATATTAAATGTTTTTTGTCAATAATTGTTTTACTAAAAACTTTTTTTGATTTCATATATAAATTTTTATCCAAATCTCAAAAAGGTTTATGCTTTTAATCTTGACTTTTTATCGTTTACCCTCTATTATATTAAAGAAATTTAACAAACAACAGCTTAATTAATGCATCCTCTTATTGTTAAAAACTATTCTTTAAAGCTTTGGTGGTGGCGCTAGTACTCAGCGGCAATCGGCATTTCATTGAATATTAACAATAATAGAATTAACTAATGTATCAGTTTAAGCTTATCATTTCTAAGACTTTTCCTTTTCTAAATTGGTGGCCTACCGGCCAATAAGCACTTTTCTATTCTCTTTAAGCAATTTATGCTTTTTAAAACTACCAAGAACCAATTTATAAAGTAATAATCATGTACAAAAACATTTTTTATATAATAATAACTCTTTTACATTTTACAATAATAAGCTTTAACGTTTATGCTGTTCTGCCTACTGTCGCAATAGCGAACTACGGCCTGCACTCTTCTTTAGAAGACTCAATCGTCGGCTTGAAAGAAGAGCTCACAAGACAGGGATTTATAGAAGGAAAAACTGTAAATTACGAGATAAAGGACGTAGGATTTAATGCAGCTCTAATACCGCAACTAATAACTCAGTTAAAAAGCAAAAAGCCCAGCGTGATGGTGGCGATGACCACACCTATTGCACAGTACGCTAAAGGGAAAGTAAAAGACATACCTCTCATATATAACGTAATAACTGACCCAGTACAGGCTGGATTGTTACAAAATTCTGATATAGCAAATGGTAATTTGACAGGAAGCTCTGACAAGCAAGACTTAAATACTCTGCTTAAATTTGCACGACAGCTTATACCGCATGCTAGCAAAGTAGGTATACTTTATGCAACATCTGAAGCTAATGACCTAGCGCTAGTTGATATGATGAAAGAAGCAGCAAAGCAGAATAATATGGAGGTGCTTGCAATTCCTGTTGAACAAGCAAGGGACGTACCAATAAGAATGCAAGCTTTCAAAAATAAAGTAGACTTTATATATGTTGGTACCAGCGGTCCTATCCAACCCGCTCTACCTGCTATTGCAGCCGAAGCAAATAAGATGAAGATACCAGTATTTAACGTTAACGAAGAAGCAGTGCATAATAAGTTAACTCTAGCAAGCTTTGGTGTATCGTATAAGCAAGTAGGGATTAATGCAGGAAAGCTTGTTGCAGAAATTTTAAAAGGCAAATCAGTAAGCAGCCTTAAACCCTTATATCCAACGATTAGTGACCATAATGGCTTTATAAGTAGGTCTAAAGCTGAAAGCTTGAATATAAAAATTCCAAACAATCTCAGTAACGTTCAAATACTTGATTAATGATATGCTGGAACTTATAGATATAACGAAGTCGTTTCCAGGGCGCTTTGAACCCACCCTCAAGTCGATTAATTTAGAAATTCACAAAGGAGAGTTTTGTGTAATAATCGGTAGTAATGGCTCGGGGAAATCTACTCTGATGCGATGTATCTCAGGAGAGTACAAAGTTGACCATGGTAGAATTAATATTAACGGCGAAAATTTTACATATAGAAATAGAAGCAAGCTTATTGCAACAGTTGTTCAAGATGTTAATAAGGGCACGATTCCAGAATTAAGCCTACTTGAAAATATGGTATTTAGTATGGGCAGAAGATCAAGCCCTAAACTTACCATGTACCGCAAATTCAAAGAAGAAATAAGCGATCAAATTAAAGAGTTGAATTTAAGACTAGAAGCCTTTATCGATACCCCTCTTGCTACTCTATCAGGCGGTCAGAGGCAAATGGTTGCAACCATAATGGCTGTTAATTCTAAGCCTGAAATTTTACTTTTAGATGAGCATACCTCAGCTTTAGATCCAAGAACGCAAAGCTTATTGATGGAATTTACTGCTTCAACTATTAGAAACAATAAGCTTACTAGTCTAATGATTACTCACAAACTTGATGATGCAATAAAATTTGGCAATAGACTTATCATGTTACATCAAGGCCGAATCGTGATGGATGTAAAAGGTCAGGAAAAAACGTCATTAACTATCGATCAACTGATTGCTTTATTTCATAAATATGAGGATCTAACCCTACAGACAAATCTAGGAGGAATATAATGACATACGACTTGATATTCATAGGCATAGTTCAAGGCATGCTGTTATCTTTGATTGCTTATGGGGTAATGATTCCTTACAGGCTTCTAAACTTTACAGATCTTACTGCAGAGGGCGCTTACCCTCTTGGAGGAGTAGTTTGCGTGAGTTTTAACCTTATGGGTCTCCATCCAGTGATATCAATAATTTTAGCAGCGATTATTGCAGGTTTTACTGGAATCTTAACCAGCCTAATACATATTCGCTTCAAAGTGAATTCTCTGCTTGCTGGTATAATCTTAAGTACTATGCTTTATAGTGTTAATTTGAGGATAATTGGTAAGCCTAATATTGCCCTAATCGAGACCTTACCTTATTTAGATTCTTCTAATCCTACTCTAAACATTATTTTTTTAGCAATTACTGTTGTGGCACTGCTAATACCTTTTTCGATGTTTCTGCGAACTGAGATTGGCCTTCGCTTACGCGTTGTTGGCCTAAACCCCAGTCTTGCAACAAGTTACAATGTATCTGTTAATAAATATACATTTATAGGATTATTCATTGCTAATTGTTTTACAGGCCTTGCTGGTAGCTTAATTGTGCACTTACAAAATTATATGGATATTGGGATGGGCGTTGGTATAGTAATACATGCCCTGGCCGCCCTTATGATTGGTGAGGCTATTGTTGGCACACAAAGCCTAAATAAACAGCTTATCGCTCCATTCATCGGGGCACTAATATATCAGCAAATACAAGGACTTGCTTTAGCATTAGGGCTTGCCCCTTCAGATTTGAAACTACTAACTGGAATTATTATTTTAGGAATAGTTGGAGTTATAAAGAGAGAAGTTTGATCTTATTAAACTTTATAATTTTCCAAAGTTTATACCGCGGATGGGCCGCGGTATAAGTTATTACTGTTTTTCTTCAATCTGCTTTCCGACGCTTGCAAGTAACTTATCAAGCTCTGTTTGAGTACAAAGACCTAAAAGCACAGGATCTCTAGGGCGAATATTTTTTGTATTCCAATGCTCTTTATCTTTGATTGCTTGAATTGTTTGCTTAGTTGTACCAATAAGCTTTACAATCTGCGATTCAGTAATATCTGGACAATTTTTGAGTAACCAAGCGACTGCGTCTGGCTTATCTTGTCTTCTGGCGATTGGAGTATATCTAGATTGTTTCTTCTTTCTAGCTTGGGTAAATTGCGTCGCTTTACTCGAAAGCTGTAACCTAGCATTAGAATTCTGCATACAGCGCTCTAGCTCCTCACGAGTAACTTCTCCGCTGACTACAGGATCCATACCCATTATGCCTTGTGCTACTTCGCCATCAGCAATACCTTTTACCTCAAGCTCATGCATTCCACAAAAATCAGCAATTTGTTTAAAAGTTAAAGTCGTGTTTTCAACAAGCCATACAGCTGTAGCTTTTGGCATTAATGGTAAATTCATTATATATCCTTATGCAATTAATAGATCATTATCTCTATATTAATTATACTTCAAACCCCTAAAACGCAATAAATATTTTAGCAAGTCTTTTTAAAGGCTAGCAGGATAAATACCTACTAGCCAAGGTGAAATACTATCTTTGGCTCATTGCAGCAACTTCGCTTGCAAAGTCACTTTTCTCGTTCTCAATACCTTCACCAAGTTCAAATCTTACAAATCCTTTCAGTTTTACAGGCGCCCCTACTTGACTTGCAGCTCCGGCCACTACATCAGATATTTTTGTTTTGCCATCTATCACGAAAAGTTGGTTTAATAAAACAACTTCTTCATAGAATTTTCTGATTCTACCTTCTATCATTTTTTCAATTACGTCAGCTGGTCTGCCAGAAGCTTTAGACTGCTCTCTAATGACTTCCTTTTCTCTTTCAATAAGGCTTGGATCTAAATCTTCTACAGACAATGCTTGTGGTCTTGCTGCTGCTGCATGCATTGCGATCTGTTTACCGATCTCAGCTAATTTTGCTTTATCACCTGTTGATTCAAGGGCTATAAGTACCGCAATTTTACCCATACCTGGAACCACAGCATTGTGTATGTAGCTAGCAATTACACCATCTTCTACTTGTAAGCTTGCTACTCTTCTAAGCGTCATATGCTCACCAATTACAGCAACATTCTCGGTAATTTCTTCTTCGACAGTTTTACCTGATGCCGTTTTTGCAGCTTTTAAAGCTTCGAGTGTAGTATTGTTTAAAGCTGTACTTGAAATATTTTTCACTAATGCTTGGAATTTATCGTTTCTGGCAACGAAATCAGTCTCTGAGTTAACCTCTACAACGGCCCCCTTCATTCCCTCAACTGCCACCGCAACAAGACCTTCTGAAGCTACGCGCCCTGCTTTTTTTGCAGCCGCAGCTAAGCCTTTCTTACGAAGGAAATCTACAGCAGCTTCGATATCACCGTTATTTTCAATTAATGCTTTTTGACAGTCAAGCATACCTGCCCCTGTTCTCTCTCTTAATGCTTTTACTTGGGAAGCGCTAACAGTACTCATTTTTACCTCTCATTTTTATTCAATCCCAGATTTGGGAATATTCGATTACTTAATGTAAACTTTGACATTAGGATTACTAGATAAATTTCAGTATTATATGAAGATACTTATGCACTCCTAGCTGCTGTCAGGCTTTGCTGAAAGCAGCTAGGATTTTAGAGCACGAATTAAACTAGTTTATCCTATTACCAATCCGTATTAATTATTTTTTGTTAGAAGTTTTATTAGCTTTTACAGCAGGTTTATCAGCAGCACTTGCTTTCTTACCTTCTGCTTTTTTTGTAGCTTCTTCCGCATCCTCGACATCATCATTAGCAGCATCATAATCTACTTCTTCTTGATCGTCTGATTGAGCTGCTCGTGACACTTTTTTACTATTGTTAAGTTTTGCAACTTTTTTACCAGCTTTGAACTTACCTTCACCACCAGCAACCTCACCAAGATCTACCCCAGAAGCTGCAAGCGCATCTTCAATGCCTGCAAGAGCTGCTTGAGAGAATAAGCTGCAATATAATTTGATAGATCTAATAGCATCATCATTTCCAGGAATTGGATAGTTAATATTGTCTGGATCAGAGTTACTATCAACAACAGCAATAATTGGAATATTTAAGGTTCTTGCTTCATCGATCGCAATCTTCTCTTTGTTTGTATCAATAACTATTAGAAGATCAGGCTTTCCACCCATATTTCTAATACCGCCAAGTGAGCGCTCTAACTTTTCTTTCTTTCTGCTAATATCTAACAATTCTTTCTTAGTATAACCGCTAGACACTTCTTCATCGTTTAAAATTTTCTCTAAATTCTCAAGTGTCTTAATGGATTTTGATACTGTACCCCAGTTGGTAAGCATTCCACCAAGCCATCTGTGATTAACATAATATTGACCACATTCTTCAGCATATTCAGCAATCACATCCCCTGCTTGGATTTTTGTACCTACAAATAATACACGGCCATTTTTTCTAACTATATCATATATAGCTTTAAGAGAAACATTAAGTAATGGTAGTGTTTGTTGCAGATCAATGATATGAACCTCGTCTTTGATTCCATATAGATATGGAGCCATTTTTGGATTCCAACGAGAAGTTTTATGACCGAAATGAACACCTGCATCAAGCAAATCGCTGATTGAAACGTGTGGGACTTTTGACATTTAATACCTTTTATTAAGTTAGTTAAACCTCCGTAAGAACAACCCTTAGTCTTGAAGACTTAAGGGACCAACTATGTAACTGGCCTCTTACGTGCGAATTATTACTCTTGTAACTCTTAAGCGGTTTTAGAGATTACTTCTCCTAAGCCACTCAACAAGTTCCTCAAGTAGGCTACATAAATATCACTTTTTTTGATATTTTTCAAGCGTAAAGTTATAAGCCTAAAAAGCTTTATTTACAAACTCCTGCATATGGCAAGGCAGCTCAGCTGTAACCTTTATTGGGGGTTTTTTAGAGTTTAGGGGCACTTCAATAGAGTAAGCATGTAAATACAGTGGAGGCTTATGATAAGGAGGCTCATTCTGAGATCCGTATATCTTATCACCCAGGATAGGATGGCCAATCGCTGCGCAATGCACTCTCAACTGATGAGTACGCCCTGTAATTGGCATCAGTTCAAGCATTGTAAAGCTATCATTACTCGCCAGAACCTTATAATTTGTAACGGAAGGTTTACCATGATCATGATCTACCTTCATCCACCAATGAGTTCTCCTGGTAGATTGCGGTCCGAGAGGCAGGTCAATCACACCCTCTTTATTCTCTAACCTCCCTGCTACTATTGCATGATATGTCTTATTTACTTTGCCAGCTTCAAAGATCTTACCCAAATCGCGTATCGCTGTAGGATGCCGACCCAGCACCAGACAGCCACTTGTATCCTTATCAAGCCTATGAACCAAAGCTGGCTTAATAGGTAGCCCGAAGCGGAGCTCCTCAAAATAGGCCTCAAGATTACCCCCAGAGCCCGTGCCAGGATGCACCGCTATACCAGAAGGCTTATTTAAGACAAGCACAGAGGCATCCCGATAAATAATGATATCTTCAATCTTTTCAAATAACACATTATTACTTAAGATAAATTGTTTTACCTAATATACGCTCAATTCAATAACTTGCAATGCTAAATATTTAGCCATAACCACTATATTTTCGAAGAATTTAGATAACAACAATATTTATTTAAACTCATAGACTATGCTTTACTTTCTTTATAGCTAAGCGCAAGGCGAGAGAATATAAAGACTATTTTGATCTTACGCAGAAGTAAAAATAGGCTTTCCACGTATAAATCACACCAAATAAATGAATTTATTTGGTTATCCATATTGTTAGTTTAGAGTATTTGAGTTTTATGGAACTAGTGTTAAACTGAATATATTGATCCAATAGATTGTCGCAAAAATTTAAGTACGGCTTTACCATATATAGTGAAATTAGTTGAGTTGTGGTACTAGAAATAACGAGCGCAGCGTATGAGTAATACGTAAGCGAGGAATGACGACGTACCACACTCTAAATAACTATATTTTATATTCTAAACTTATGTTACAGTCTTGACTGGTTGCACCTTTTTCCGTGAGTTTATTAATAAGAATATATTGGTAAGAATTATTACCCCGATTCCTAGCATCTCGTAGAGATCATGTTTTTCGCCAAAAAGCAGGCTACCAAAAATCTCACTAAAAATAATATTCATAAAAAAGAAGGGCATCACTTCTGACGCATTAGCAAGCGAGAAAGCTTTATAAATAGCAAAATAATGCAGCAGGACTGAAATCGAAGTTAAAATTATAAATAACAGGCTGTATCCACTTAATGCTACAGCACTTTCTGCAAAGAAATGAAAAGCGCTTGAAGAGACTAAAGCTGTGGTAAGACTCATATAGAATATCTGTACCAAACTATGTTCGCTTTGAGTAAGTAATTTCATTACAACATTGCTTAACGCCCATAACACTGTGCTTATCAGTATAATCATACTTTCAGCCTTGAATAAGCCTGTTCCAGGTTTAATGATTAATAGAGCACCTATAAAGCCAGCAATTAAACCAATAATATTTTCTTTTTCAATTTTATCCCTTAAGAAGATATAAGCAAATATACATGTAAGCATCGGATCAATAAAGGTAATTGCTACTGCATTAGCAATCGCAATAGATTTTAGGGCAGAGAAATATATCAGAAAGGCACTAGAGCAAAGAAAGCCTCTAAGTAAATGTAATTTTATTTTTGGGGATTTAGGGCTAATACCTAGTATCAGCATAATTATAGAGACAATAACAAAACAACCTGCGTTATAGCTTGCTACAATCTGCGGAACTGGAATATCCGAACATAAATATTTAACAAGCACGTTAACAAGAGTACCAAAAAAACAATTTATTACCATCCAAATAATGGCTTTTTTCCTATTATCTAAGACAGTTTTCATACCAAATTAATTTAAATTAAAAGTCGCTTACCCTGCCATTTTTCTCCCAGTCTCCATAGCGAGTGGGCTCTAACCCTTTTGGGCCGCCTATTTCTTTTGAAGGTTTTATATCTTTTTCGCTGGATTTATCTTGTACAATATTGTCTTTTTCTTTATTTTCTTTAGTATTATCCATAAAAGTATTAGGAGTTTAATAAAATGAAAGTATCTAAATATAATAGAATATATATAACAGGAAATCTAGAAATAAATTGCCACATCGATCTTTCTGAAGAACACACGCATTATTTAACCATAGTCCTCCGTCTAAGAGCAGGAGATAGAGTCCGTGTATTTAATGAAGATTCGGGTGAATATCTTGCAAAGCTTTATACCTTTGGCAAAAGAGATTATAAGCTTGAAATATTAGAGAAAATCAGAGAACCCGAACAACTGTCAGAGCTAATAGCAGCGCCAGCCATTATCAAGAATGATAAATTTATGTTTTCTCTTGAAAAATCTGTTGAGCTTGGCGCCACAAAAATTTGCCCGCTAATGTGCGCACGGTCGCAGCTTAGGACTTTAAATATTGCAAGACTTGAAAAATGCATACTTGAGGCGACCGAGCAATCAGAACGCTTATCAGTACCCCAAATCGATGCAGCGACTATGCTTGCTAATTTCTTGCAAGACACAGAAGCTGATACTATAATTATTTGTAATGAAAATGAACATGAAAGTAAGTCAATCAAGCAATTATCTATAGAAATTTTGCAAGGCAAAATAGCGGTTGTGGTTGGCCCAGAAGGTGGATTTTCTGATGAGGAGCTTAAGCTCATGGAGAACTCTTCAAAAGTAATATCTGTCTCACTTGGCCAGACGCTACTACGCTCAGAAACTGCAATGCTTGTCGCATTATCCCAAATTCAATTAATGCGTATGTAATTATGCCGGATTATTCAATTGAACTAAGCTACCCAGGCAAAGTTATTGCTGGAATTGATGAAGCCGGACGTGGTCCGCTTGCCGGGCCAGTCGTTGCTGCCGCTGTCATCATTGATCCAAACAAGCTTATATCAGGTATTAACGACTCAAAATTAATCTCCGAGAAAAAGCGCCTAGAATTATATGAGTTCATTACTGCAAACTACCTTTATGCTGTTGGCATTGCAACCCCAGAGGAAATCGATAGACTTAATATTCTTAATGCTACAAAGCTTGCTTGCACTAGAGCCTTCGATGATTTAAGAGTTACAGCAGATATCGCGCTAGTAGATGGTAACATGAAATTCGATAGGGCAAACTTCGTAAGCATCGTAAAAGGTGATAAAAAATCTTTATCTATCGCTGCAGCGTCAATTATAGCAAAGGTAACCAGAGATAGGATCATGCAAAAGCTTGAGACAGAATATCCTATCTATAACTGGGGCAAAAACAAAGGCTATCCAACTAAAGACCACGCAGAAGCGATTAAGCTGCATGGCCCTTGCCCTTACCATAGAAAAAGCTTTAGAGTACCAGAATTTGGTTAAATACTTAGAAATAAGTCTTATAATATAAATACCGTCATAAATTTATTCCAATCGGCAATATATTTCGAAATATTATGAGATTAGTCTAAATCACTTATAGATTTTTCTACGCCTACTAGATTTTTTTCACAGTTATCAGTTATAGTAGTATGAACACTGGCTTCATGCTCTAAATTCTCTTCAAACAATTTAATTTTTTTAAGATCATGATTTGATCGATTTTTATTCTTTACTGTATTTAGATAAATATCATAAGCAGTTATTCCAACAATTATTGAAGAAAATGCATATATTAATCCAACTCCATAATCACTGACATCCTTTTGCTTCAATGACTCATTTTGTTCTAATTTTTCTTATCTCTTTAAAAGCTTTTCAAACTGATCTTTATCAAAATTTGACGAATTAGTTTTTAAGTTAGAAACTTCTATATTTGTACTGTAATTGTTTACTGGTACGCTCTTTGGAGCTCTAAATGAAGACTTAGCCAAAGAGAAAGTAGATTTTAATAAAGAGGTTTTACTTAAAGTTTTAAACATTATTTATACCATTTGAGTTTTCGATCAAGTAAAGATTACTGATACAACCATAATGGTATTACTTGAATAGAGAATTCTAGTCAAACAAAATGCTATATATCAATAAAAAAACAGCCCTAATAGTGTTATTAAGGCTGTTTTTACGTTAATCTACTAAGCAAATAGGATAATTTTATTACTCTCCAGAATCATCGATATTTTTACCGACTAACTCCATCTCCCCTACTTTCGCCACTAAATCGGTTTTGGATACAGCATTCTGATCACCTTTACCCTTGATCTTTATACGCCCTCCAAAATTTACCTTTCTATAATCGCTTTCAGAAGTTAACTCTTGTATTATCTCGATCTGTTTAAACTTCATCTCAGTCATAGAATTATTTAAACTTGAGGCTGACGAATCACTATTCAAATCGATATTCAAAGCAGCTGCAACAGATTTCAAATCTTCATTGCTACTTCCTTCTTTAACCTTAATCTTAGCAATAGGCTTATCTTTAAATTTGAACCCATGGTCAGATTCGTCCTCATTTTTATTATTCTTATATTTATTATCTAACTTATCTTTTGATTTATTATGTTTCTTGACTACATCTCCTTCAGTAATCTTTGTGGTAATTTTCTTTTGATGCTTTTGCTTGTGATTAAATTTTTTTACTACTATACTTATTACTGCAGTGAAGCTTGATACTGCTGAAGTAACTATTAATGCTATGCTTAACGGATCCATTGTATCCTCCTTTTTTTTATTCTCAGCAAGGAACATATTTCTATATCCCTATTATTAATATTAAAGCGAATTAATTAATAAAAGGTTAATATATATATTTTAATTTAGTTATTTTTTGGTTACTATCAAACATATAATGTATCAGTAAAGCTATCTAAGCTAGGTTCAATAAGCGTTTAACTATAGTGATGCATCGAAGACCACAAGGAACGAGGCAGCGTGTAGTGATTAAAGGGTATTAACTATATGAGCTCTAGAAGTTAACATACTAGCGTAATACCCTTTGAATTTTTATTCGTGTGACTCTTGATTTACTAATGTAGAACCAAGTGGATCTATAGAAGACTCACTTAAATTAGTAACATCTTCGATTTTAATTTTATCCTCTAAAGATTTATTATAATTATATTCTTCTATTAAACCACGTGCTAAATGAATATCACTCAAACTAACCCCCTTCATAGCTTCAGAAAGCGCTGAGATGTCACTTAATGTATGGCCATTATAAGCTTTAGCTATACAAGCTATTTCGAAGAAATTATCCGCAATATAGTTATCTATTTGCTCGATATAGTGATCTAACTCTTTATAATCCTTACGGTTAATTTGCTCAGAATACTCTGAGAATATCGCTTCAATGCTAGATTTAATATATTTTTGGTAGAAATTGAAAGTAAAATAACTTTTTCCAACCCCTTGCGCCGCAGATACCTCTAAGAATATAGGTAAGAACTCTTGAAGATTTGTTAACAACCCTTTTGCATCCTTCAGGTTTAACCTTCCAGCTAAGGCAGATCTAATCAAACCTAGATCTTCAAATTCCAGCGCAACATATCCTTTTATACCCGCATATTTATTTAATTTAAGATCATCTCTAAATAATTCTATAAGACCCGTATTGTCAAAACTAGAATACGCATTATCGATTAAATTGATTTTATCAAAGTTTCTTAAATAAATATTTTTTGGTTGGTATTTCTCAATCAAACCTCTTAAGAAGTATTTTTCCACATACATTTTAGTGAGTTTATTTAAAACCGTATCACCCGTTAATGGGTTTACCAGATCAATATTAGCGCCGCTTGTAAGCAAATACCATATGTAAGATTGCTTTAAGCTAGAAATTTCCTCATTGTTACTTGCTAGGATATGAAGCGGCGTATCTCCTTCATCATTGAATTTATTGATATCGATAGCTTGAAGTAATTTTGGATGTTTAAAGCAGTCATTATAATAACTTGGTTCTCGGGCTGCATAATGCAAAATATTAGAACCCTCTTCATCACTAGCATTAAGGTCGATTCCAAGCTTTGAAAATTTTTCTATATAAGATTCATCAAAATTATTTTTATTATTATTTCTTGAACTATAAAACGCTTTTATAAACTCAATACCTAAGCTATTAGCAAGCTCGGTAAAATTAGTTTTTGCCATTAATACATCAAGAAGCTTACTAGACTTCATTTCTAGAGCATTTAAAAGATATTGTCTTTCAAGATAGAAAGCATAGTCCGGACCATATTCCTTAGTTTTATTTCTAATAGAATAAATAAATGACAGGGCATAATCAATATTAAAGCGATCATCAAATGCGTGGTATTTTGTATTAAGTATAGTAATTAGACCTTGTAATTTATTTAGGTCAATTGTTGCAGGTTGAGCGATTTTTCCTTTCATTCGAAACTCCATAGGTTTTAGTTTTCAACATCATTACCATAAATTTCTATCTTTGTAAATTATGATTTTAACTTTTATTAATTACTACAAAAAAGCAATAACCTTTTTTCCCTTTACATTTTCTGCAAAATAGCGTCTAATAACATATTAAAAAAATTCTAATCAATGAAGCTTGATTCCCTTAAAAATACCTCTGAATTTAACCTAGTAAATAGGGCTGGCATTAAATATTCATGCCCTGATTTTATGGTAATTTGCATGAAGGATTTCAGCCAAGAAATGCTTAAAATTTTTATAAGCAAAGCGCAGGCAAAGCCTGGGGTTGATTACTCTGTTATTCTCGCAAGCTTTAAAGCTGCTAATGTATATTTAGGATTAAAAGTTTCAAAAAAAATAGGTAATGCTGTTAAAAGAAATAAAGTAAGGCGAAGAGTTAAAACTATTGTAAGAGAGATGCTCAAGGGAGCGGGTCGAGAATTTTTGCAAGGCGCAGGCTTGATATTCATCCCAAGAAATAATGTAAGCGAGGTAGAATTTAAAACACTTAGCGATGAGCTTAACAATGCAATAAGTTATTTCCAACGTAAAACAAAATTTAATAAAAAGCATATTCATGAGAGTAATCCTTAGCAGAATCATAATTTCTTTTATACGTTTCTATCAAATATGTCTATCGCCTCTAATATATAAAACATGCCGTTTTTACCCTACATGCTCAAATTATGCCATAGAAGCAGTTAAGGAATATGGCGGAGTAAAAGGCACCTTTAAGTCAATTATCCGTATATTAAAATGCCATCCATTTCATCCGGGAGGGTACGATCCAATTAAGCCTACCTTAAAAAAGGATTGATTATTTGAGGCAAATACTATAAAAATCTATGGCTAATAGTTCATTTAAATATACATTACATGATGGAAAATAAAAATATTAATTTAATACTCGCAATTATATTATCGGTTGGAATCATCTTCGGATGGCAATATTTTTACGAACGCCCGAGACTAGCAAAGCTTGCTGAGCAGCAGAGGCAATACGAAGCAAAAGTTAAGGCATATAATGAAAAAGCAAAGCTTGCAGCGGTCGCTCAAAACCAAGATAACTCACTAGGCAGCCAAGCGCAACAAACTCCAGAAATTAACGCTGGAAGAGTTATAATCAGCAGCGACAATCTTCATGGATCAATTCACCTTAAGGGCGCAAGATTTGATGATCTTACGCTTGCCAAGTATCGTCAAACCCTTAATCCAAATAGCCCAGAAGCTAAGCTATTTTCACATGATAAAGTGAAAGATAATTTCTTTGCTGAGGTAGGTTGGTATAGTAATAGCAATGTTACTGATTTACCTAATAGTAACACTGTTTGGAAGGCTGATAAAGAAGAGTTAAAACCAGGCGAGACTGTAAATTTAACTTGGATCAACCAGGACGATATTAAATTTACAATTCGCATCTCTCTCGATGCCACTTATATGTTTACTATTACTCAGCTAATCGAAAACCGCTCGTCAAAATCTGTTCCACTGCAGTTTTATGGGCTTATTAATAGAAACTATATAGCAGAAGAAAAGCCAAATACTGTAATTCATGAAGGCCCTATTGCAGTTATTGAAGGAAAGCTAACGGAATATTCTTATGATAAAATTAAAGAGAATAAGCAGGAGCAAGCAATAAACCAAAAAGTTAATTGGCTAGGCATGAGCGATAAATATTGGCTAAGCGCTTTCATACCAGACCAACATCAAACTTATTCAGCAAAATTCGCTTATTCACAAGTCGATGTACATGATAAATATCAAGTTGATTTCATAACACCCGTTAAAGAAATTGGCGCAGGGCAAAATATGGGTCTCTCACACCGCATGTTTGCTGGAGCAAAGGAGGCTAAGCTTCTTGATAAGTATTCAGAAACATATTCGATCCCATTATTTGATAGAGCTATAGATTTTGGCTGGTTTTATATACTTACAAAACCAATGTTAAAAGCTCTTAGCTTCTTCTACGGCATTGTTGGAAATTTTGGAATAAGTATCTTAATTGTCACAGTGCTAGTTAAACTCCTGATGTTTTCGCTATCTAACACCTCTTACAGATCGATGAAAAGGATGAAAGAGCTTCAACCTGAAATAGAACGCCTAAAGGATGTGTATGGCGAAGATAAAGTCAAGTTTAATCAAGGGGTTATGGCTCTTTACAAAAGAGAAAAAGTTAATCCATTATCTGGTTGCTTACCTATACTTGTGCAAATACCGGTATTTTTCTCCTTATATAAAGTTTTATATGTAAGTATTGAGATGAGGCATGCACCCTTCTTTGGCTGGATTCAAGACCTTTCGGCGCCAGATCCAACATCGATTTTCAACTTATTTGGGTTATTACCTTTCGAAGGACCCGCCCTTCTAACTATTGGAGTATGGCCAATCTTAATGTCTATTACAATGTACCTGCAACAGCGCTTAAGTCCTGCACCTAGCGACCCAGTACAAGCACAAGTTATGAAAATAATGCCAGTATTATTCCTAGTTATGTTTAGTAAATTCCCAGCAGGGCTAGTAATTTATTGGACATGGAGTAATATATTGTCAATCCTTCAACAAATGTATATAATGAAATTAGAAGGGAATGATAAAAAGGCTAGATAATATTTTGCCAAATATAGCTTTATCAGAGCAAGAACAAGAAATACTAAAAACATTTCGCAGGGAATGGAAGTTTGTAGCGGGAGCAATTCACGCTTCCCAACTACCAACATTCCTTGTTGCTCCTGAAATAGCTTTCATCGGTAAATCAAATGTTGGTAAATCAAGCCTGATTAACCTTTTAACAGGCCGTAAAGCTCTTGCTCGTATGTCACATACACCCGGCAGGACAAGACAAATTAATTTTTTTTCAGTCAATAATGAACTTACCTTCGTTGACTTACCTGGTTATGGCTATGCAAAAATATCTAAAGTCGAACAAAATAAATGGGAACATTTAATCCTATCTTATTTAAGCGACAGCCCAAACCTTAAGGTGATTTGCTTGTTAATTGACGCAAGACGTGGCATAAAAGAGCATGACTTACAAGTTATGGCAATACTGAAAAGGCTGCAAAGACCTTTTTTTCTCACCTTTACGAAGATAGACAAAGTAACCGATGTTGAACTTCAAAATTTGGTAGAACAATCCAAAGCACAACTTCAAAACTTCGATGATACGTTCATAGATTTTTTATTCACTAGCTCCAGGAGGAAGGATGATACGCAAAAGCTTCGAATTAGTTTGGGAACATACCTCAGAACATGATAATAAACCTCAAACTCAAACATCGGTCAATCAATTCACTGAATTTGATTTTATCAAAAGCGCGATAATCAAGGCTTGTGATGCCAAGGGGGAAACTTTCATAATTAAGCTTACCGAAGATATTATCGAAGACGATAAGCTACTTAGTAACTTTGCAGAGAATGTCAGCATTTTAAAAAAATGCGGAATTAACGTTGCTATCGTCCATGACCATGGCAAACTAGTTGCTGAAACACTAAAAACTTTTGGCATTGATGAGAAATTTATAAATGGCTCAAGAGTTACAGATCATAAAACAGCAAAGCTTATGGAAATGGTAGTTTCAGGCTATATTAATAAAAAGATTGTATCGAAGTTATGCTCATATGAATGTAAAGCTATAGGTATATCTGGAAAAGATGCTAATATGATCCAAGCTCATAATGTTAAAGTCACACAAAAAAGAGAAGGAAATTTTAACAGTATTATAGATTTTGGATTTGTAGGCGAGCCAGTTATGATTAACCCAGAAATTTTAATAGATCTTGAGGACGCAGGAATAATCCCTGTAATATCGCCTGTTGCATACGGCTCAAATGGATCTACATATTTGCTTGATGCCGACCTTACAGCTGCAATACTTGCATCCGCTTTAACAGCTGAGAAGTTAATATTCTTTAGCACAGAAGGCCCGCTGAAGACGAAAGAAGAAGTAATTAGCGAATTAAATATCGAGGAACTAAAAACCCTATTGAATAAGGAAAAATTAGATTCGAAGTTCGTCAATATGGCTGAAGCGACTGTGAGCGCTATCGATAATGCCGCAAGTACAGTATATATCCTAAATTCTGCAAAAAAGGATGCAATATTATTTGATTTATTTACTGATATGCGAGCTGGATCTATTGTAACAAGCTTTTAATAAAAAAGCTGGGTGAAGGCCCAGCTTTTTTATAATCACACTCTTTCGTTAAACAACGTAAGCTCAATAGGTATAATTCTCTAAATTGATTAACATTTTACTCGTCTAAACCACCCATATACTCTACCTCTACCTTCGATGGAGATTCAGATGAATCTTCAATTAATACTTGTTCACTAGAACCAATCTCTTCAGTTATATGAGACATATTAGCGTTCAGATGAGAAGCTAAATCTTCGATATTTACCTTACTATAATACTTTTGAATATTTTCAATTGAAAACTTCCTGTATTTTTCTTCCACGCCATCAGCTAACTGGCTTCCAAGCGCACTAACGATGAGATCCTGATGAGTAAGAATTTGCTCTTTAGTTAGAAACTTTGATATATCTTTATACCACTCAGCAGACTTCACAGCCTCACTAACTTGATATAAAACAGTTATAGGGTCATTCTTAGTAGGAAACGCTTGTATCATAAAATCTTCCGCTTCCCCTAAGAAAGGTAAAGATTTTATATCTGCACCATTATCTAGCAGTAATAAAATCATACCTAAATCTTTTTGGTTTATACGAGCCGCAAATCCTAATGGTGTAAGACCAAGATGGTGAACATTATTGATCTCTATACCATTTTCTAATAAAACTTTAACAGCTTCATAGTTTTTTGCTCTTACAGCTGCAAAAAAAGGAGTTGAGCCAAAATGATTATGGTCAAGAGACTCAAATCCAAGTTCATTTAATACTTTTTGTAATTTTGATTTATCACGCATAATGAGTTAATTTTTTTTATTTGTTATGTAATAACATATATTAAAAAAAACTTCTCGTCAAATATTAATTTGATCCTGAAACCCAAACGGCATTTTCTTTAGAGCAATCATTTTCCTATTGATCAAAAGGTACGTAAATTCCTTACTTTAACAAGTTTATAGTAAGATTAATAGCCTTAAGAATGTCGCTAGCAGTAGATAATTAAATCAGAGCGAGTGTTCAGAGGAGCGCTTGGATGTTTAGCTAAATTCAAAATTTTCATCGTACCTAGCTTACATTTATAAAAAAAGGTAAGTTTAATACTTAACCTTTTTTAAGTTTTATAAAACCTTAAGGCCAATTGTGGTTTAGACTTAAGGTTTTATTTTAATCGTTTCACTTTTCTTTAGAACGGTAATGCGTATGTGAAGCCTACAGCAAATTCACCGGTTCCAAGGGTTTTCTTCATTGTACCTCTTGAATCAGTTTTGTTTGTTGCTGGATTAAAACTCGAGTAACGTAACTTAACGTTATTGATCACTTGTAGCTTTGCTGAAGCAATAAGCCTAAAGTTATCTGTAACTTTATAGGCCGCCCCTAGACCAGCTTGCCAGGCCAAAGTCTTTGAACTTTTCTTTGTAGTGTTCATAGAAACAATAGGATATAAAGGATGGTCAATATTAACTTCCTTAACATTTACATTAGCCATACCAGCCCCAAGTACTACATAAGGAGTAATTCCGCCTATATCCATTAAATCATAAACAAGATTTAACATATACACATCTGCACTGGCTTTTGTTTTACCAGTTCCTTTATTGTCAGGTAAGTTAATACCAAGATTAAATTTTGGTTGACGAGAAACAGATAATTCTAAAAACATTCCTGGCGAAAATTCATAACCTATAAGACCTGTGTATAGTGGTGATTTTTTTAACGTCACTTTTGTATTAGAATCTTTATGAGTAAAACCTTTAGCAGCTGGAATTGAAGTACCACCTTCAAAACCTAAATATATTCTACATTTATCGTTATTTTCTGCATTAACTTCAGGTTTTTCAGTTTTTCCATTCAGAGCAGATTCTGCCGCGAAAGCACTAACGCTTGATAGAGAAGCTATTAAAGCAGAAGCTGCAAATAATTTAATCATTTTAGACATATATCCCCTTAATTTTCTTTATTCTTGTTCAGATAATAAGCTTTTATTTAAGGCTTAAACCTTTAATTGACGCTAATTATATACACAGTCTTCAAATAATGCAAATTGAAAATTATTCGTTTATTTCTTATTGGTTCTGATAGGTATAAAATATTTATTAATGATTGCCTGATATTATTTTATTTATAACTGACAATAATTTAATTATGAATGATTCCAAAGACGTAGTAGGTAGTATATGTAGAAAAAGCAGTAATATTTTTATATTTGAAGAAACAAAACCAATATGGGTAGATTCTACCACCTGGAGCGAAATTACATCTTGTATTGAAGAGGACCTAATACCGGAAAATATTGCAAAGAATATTTTGCAGCAGCAACATTATTTAACTGAACTACAACAATTACTATCTATCGAGCGCTTTCTTAAATCCTCTACCCTTACTTTTCACTCAAAGTTTGCACATATATATAAGGCGATACAAGAACTATATAATTTTTTTAAAACAAAAGAAAAACCAGTTGAGGATAATGTTTTTATAAAAGCTATATATGAATTTATAACTCAGAAATTGCATTTCAATAAGGTATTATTAGATTATTTTGGAAGTCTGGAATGCAGGTTAGAAGAGCATAATAAGCAATTATTCAATAAAATAGAAACACTTATATGCAACAGAATCAAGCTAGATGCTTCATTAATATGGCAGCACGTTGGAGCCTTCTTAGATTTGAACATATTACATCTTCATTCGGCTCTTCAAATCGCTAATCTCCTACCACAAAGAGAGATCAATAACTTTTACTCGCTACATAAGGATAATTTTAGTAAATTTTTAGACCATCGTTTATTATTGAAAATATTCATCATTAATGACGTAAAGCAGTATGCTAAGGATAAGGAATATATCGCGCCAACTGAATTTGAAAATGAGGTCTTAAAAAGGACAACAGAAATATACGAGGCCTATAAGGTATACGAGGCCAAAAATACCAATTATATCTATTCTAATGATGATGTAGAAACAATTACTCCTGAAAGGCTTAAGCCTCTCTATAACTTAAATTATTTTGAACAAGTGAAAGATACCGTCCTTCCTGAAGTTGTTTTATTTCTAAACAAGGATATATTAAATAAGAAGCTTGTCTTCACTAAGCAAATCAACCTTATTAAATGGAATAAAGTTCTCTCTTACATTATTGAAACTACTAATTATGACTATATTTTTAGGCTTAGTCCAGAAGAGGTTCCAAGATTAGTGAATATTGAATCAAATGAACTTCGTAATATGCTTGCTACAGATAAAGCTGTTAATTTCAATATTCAAGCGAGTGATAAATGTAAACCTATTATTTTACATCATAGCTACATCGAACCTATTCAAACCTCTATAACTACTGTCGGAGTTGATCAAAATCTTAATGAGTTTAGTTTACTTGATTAGCCCGGGCCCTTCTAGCTTTATATTTATGAGTTCCATATTAAGCATATCGCTGAGTTCCAAATAGCAAGCAATAACTAAAGTAATATCCCTTAAATTTTCTTCCAAATTATAAATGATGTATAACGTTGGTGACTACACCCCAGATTATTACATAGTTATTGCCCGTAATATCGATAGGTGGATATTTATCATTTTCAGGCATAAGATAAGTGCGCCCTTCAACTATACTTAGCCTTTTCACGGTTAACTCCCCTTCAACTGCTGCAATTACTATTTTACCAGGCTTAGGCTCTAGTGAGCGATCAACTACCAAAATATCGTTCTCCGCAATCCCAGCATTAATCATCGAGTCTCCACTAACACGTACGAAAAATGTTGCGGCGGGATGCTTAATTAAATATTCATTTAGATCAAGAAAACTCTCAAGATAATCATCCGCAGGAGATGGAAAGCCAGCCTGGACTCTAGAACCGTAAAGCGGCACTTTATAACCTTTTGCATTTACAAACTTCATAACCTGGTCAATCATACTAACAGGCAACCTAATAGGCTTTGTTGTCTCATTAAATTTCCCTATGCCTTTAGGCCTGCCTGCCCCTTCTCTTGCACCACCTCTTAACATATATACTCCGGCCATTTTTCCCTCCCCATAATTTTACTTTGTAACCTCTTTTAGCCCCCTATTCTATATTACCTTTAGGTAATAAGAAATAAGTACCAATCGAATATTACGCTTACATTTGAATAATGTACGATTTTCAAACTAAATGCAAGAGGTATTTATATTAACCTGAACTATCGATAAGAGAATTTGTATATTATTTCTCTCAAAGGCTCTTTTTAACGCAAAAAATAACCTAGAAGTACTCATGCAGGGTTAGCTAAACTCCGTTTTTTAGAATATTTTTCACTTCAAAAAGCTCTATTTGATAAAAAAAAATCTACTAAATTTCTTATCCATAGTTCAGGTTATATTAAAAAAAAATTTAATCGCACTGCATAAAAACCTAGCATCGCTTTTAGAATCCTTCAACCACAGGTTGCAATTTTTGCCCCCCCGTTTTTTTGCATAAATGATTATACATTAACATTATAACAAATTTTATCTTGCTGGCTAATTATATTTGGAGTTTATTAAGGTTAGGTATGCCCCTATTTCAACAGATTTTTTAATAACTCTGGATTGATCTTCTTTTGCTCTTGCTTAAGCTTATCAATGAGGTCTTTCGGTTTATTCTTGATTTCCGGTATAAGCTTTTCAATTTCTTTCTTAGGGTTTTTAGAGTTAATCACATCTTCTAAAAGATTCTGGGCAAAGATTCCAGCATAAATTCTTTTTGCTTCTTCCACAGAAACTGATCCTATACGCGCTGCTGAGCTGTTACTAGATAGGTTAAAATCGAAATAAAGGTTATCTGATTCAGCCTTAGGGTTATTAGAAATTTTCCTTAAGAAAACTTTGATAGAATCACGAAATTTGTTATCAGAGATCTTAATAAACGATTTATCAAGATTAGATATAACTAGCGCTATTCTTTGTATATAACCTATGACAAGATCAACAAAGTTTTTATATTGTTTTATGCTTATTTGCCCTGAGCTTGTCCAGCTAAGGTCAGCCTTCATCTTCGTTTCATTGTTAAGCTCAAGACTATAAGGCTTGCTATCGAAGACAAATTTATTAATCTTAAAGTCAGAACTTTTATCCTTCGCATTAAGTTTAAGGTCTAACTTAGTTTTCATCTCCCCAAATTCATGCAAATGCGGAATATATTTCTCAGGATTATCTAAAATAGGCTTTAAGATAAAGGCGTTATGCTCATAAAACTTCGTTTTCCTAATTTGCGGAGAAAAAAGTTCGATTTTTCTTTTAAAAGTATTGAAGAGGGGTTCTTTCAAAAAGGTTTCAGCTGAACTGGTGAAACCAATATCTAAATGGTTGCTTTTATTGTAATTCTTTAATTCAAGGTTGCCTTTCGACTCAAATGTATCATATGTCAGGTTATATTTTGAGACTGTAAGGGTAAAATCTGACAAAATATCTTCTACAACAAATTTATCTGCGTTAGTATTAAATTTTGAAGATACCTGAAATTTCAATATTTTCGTTGGTAAATGAATAAAAATTAAGCTTAAAGGTATAGTATTTAGATCGGTTCCATGGCTAACATTGGCCTTCGCTTCTAAGTGATAAATCTTTGGAATGCTATTTAAAAATTGTTGTACAGATTTATAATAAACTGTTGCTTCTGGTGTTACTGTAGCTTCAATATAGTCTTGATCTAGTATTTTTTGATTATTAGTAAGATTAAAAGCTTGCGCTTTACCAAAACTAATTTGAATATTTCTAATATAGTTAATCAGTTCAAAATAGTCTTTAGTAGTAAGCAATGTTTTAATTAAGCCTGGGGTAAGCGGGTAAAATATATAGTAATTATAATCACCTTCTAGCTTTATTGCTTGATTAGAATTTTTAAACTTTGTTATAATTTCACCATTATAACTCAAAAATACCTTTTGTGTGAGTATATTGAAACCAACTTTTACAGGTTGTTTATAGGTTATTATAGCTGAATCAGTGGACTCTTGGAAGTTCTCAAGCTTTACACTGATTTTATTGGGGTAACCATCAATGGTGGCTTTGGTAAATTTTACTATGTTTCCGCCAATCTCAAAATTTTTACCCGCAAAGTTATTATTAACAACATGAACAATTTTTTGACAACCATAATACCAGGCAGCATTTAGGACTATGAAAAATAAAACAATTATAACTAATAATTTTTTTAGTTTTTTTGCCATAATGATTCTCTATTCTTAATCATAATTGTTAATAATTGCAAGTAATTTTGCTGTATTCGTAGTATAATTTATTTACATTAATTAACCATAAAGCTAATACAGTTATAAAGACAACCATTAAATATGGGGCCATAAGCTCAAATGTTGCAAAAGGAATTAACGAAAAAATAGTGGATTGGATTAATGCCCCCATAGATTTGCCGAATTTAATACCAACTACTTCTACCGCTGCCTTGCCTTTCGTTTTAAGCTCATTCGAAAGGGGAATATAAGCCATCTCTTTAGTCGAATCAAATAGTGAATATTTACTAGCTTTGCTTAGCAGGTTTTGCATCGCCCCAAGCAATACCGCTGCATAAACTGGGTTAAAGATCATTTTACCGATTGAAGCATTTATCTCGGATTCGAAAACAATAAAAGTAAAGAATAAAGTACCAGTAATCAATATCATAATTGGGGTGACAAGGGCTGCAAACCTCCAGCTGAAGGTTCTAAGTATATTACTTCCAAAAATCATAAAGATTACGCAGGAAATGCCAAGCCATTTATTGAAATTACCCATAAATGCCATATATTCTCTTGTGGTTGGGTATAATTCACGGATCTTTCCTTTCCATGGCCCTTCTACAATATTTATGGTAAGTCCATAGCAGATAATTAATACTAAAATATGGCCTAAATATTTCGAGCTCATAATGAGGTTAAAACTCTCTTTCAAAGATAATTTAGTTGTATCGTCTAAGTTTAAGCTTAACTTTAAGGCTCTATTAGGGATAATCCTGGTATTAATATACCTAAATATCAACATGGCAGATATGCCAGCAAGAACTATAGCCAAAGTTAATAATTTTAAAGTTACTTCCGATTCATTTGAAAAACTTTTCCCAAGGAAGTTTATAACCTCCTTTGGTACCCCTGTTAAGGTTGAAAAAGCTATTAATGCATTCCCTGCCGCAATCAGGCCTAAATTACCTATCATTCCATATACTGGGTAGAATCTCTTAGCATCCTTAGTATCGGTGATATTATTAGCAAATTGCCAAAACATTAGGTTTATAACTACAACGCTCCAAAGCTCACCAAAGATATACATCAGGGAATATGACCATTTTCCGCTAAGTTTTATGAACCACTGAAAATGTGTATATTCTTCACATAGCTTGCATATTAATTCGCTGTTTGGATGATAAAAATCTTGATTAGGGTAGATAAAGAAAGCAAATATAATAAAAAATATGAGAAAACCGGTGGTGATAGTATAAAAAACATATTCAAATTTTAGACTATTCGAAAGTTTTGCATAAATAACAGTAAATAGTACCGCAGAAGGCAATACTAGCCAAAATTTAAGGAAACTAATCACTTCTGCGCCAATTGCAGGTATTACTAAGCTATCTTTTAATGAACGCAGAGAACCAAAATTGAATAATACACAAAACATCAATAAGGCCATAGGTATAAAAAGAGGCAGCTCATCTCTTTTAATTGGCCAAATTATTTCCCTTAAACGTGCAGTTGGGCTGCTTTCTTTTTCAGTAAGGCGCATTATAAAAAATTTTATAAAAATATTAATTATTACTAGAGTTCGCACTTGTTTTTATTGTTTTTAGTAATAAAAGTCAATCATAATTTGAATATTTAAATTTTTTTAAAACATATTATGAATAATAATGCAAAATCCCTTGCAAAGATAACTTTAGGTTACTCTGCTGCCTTTGGCGCTGCCAAGATTACCATCATTTTCCAATTTTCTCTAAAGTAATACGCTTAACTAAGGTATCTCTCAGTTAAGTACTTAATATAAATTTCTGGATTAAGGTCGGATCCGGTAGCATCAGTTAAAAGTCTTGAAGGACTTTTAAGAGAGCCAAATTGACGTATATTTTTATTTAAAAATTCATTCAACTGAGTGAAATCGCCATTCTTTAAACCAAAAAATATAGAATTATCGTGCAGTTTAGCCGCGTTCATTACTTGCGCTGCTGTGATGGCGCCGAACACATAATTGTGAAAATATCCGAAAGAGCCGCTTGGCCAATGAATGTCCTGCATACAACCATCTTTGTCGTTAGGAACTTCTACGCCTATATATTCTTTCATCTTTGCGCTCCAAGCTAACGGTAAGTCGTCCAGTTTAAGGTTGCCGGAAAGTAATTCCTGCTCAAGTTCAAAGCGCAAAATAACGTGTAGTGGGTAACTTACCTCATCGGCATCAACCCTAATTAGGCCTTGTTGTACCTTTGTATGAAGCTTATAAAGATTTGCCGCTGAATATTCAGGTCCTGTTAGCCCAAGCACGTCCCTTATTTGCCTTGCATAATATTCCATAAATTCAGGAGAAAGTCCTGCTTGCATCTCCATTAAAAGAGATTGGCTTTCATGTAGGGACATGCTGAGAGCACGTCCTACTGGTTGATTAGCATATTCTGATGGAAGATTTAGTTCGTATAAAGCATGCCCAACCTCGTGAATAGTACTTGCAATTGCTGTTAAGAAGTTATCTTCATTATAACGCGTTGTAATTCTTACGTCCCCCGCAAAACCAAAGCAGAAAGGATGGGCAGATTCGTCGAATCTCCCTCTATTAAAATCAAATCCCATGGTCTTTGCGATTTTGATTGCTAGTTCTTTTTGTTTGTATGCTGGTACTTTATCCTTGATAGGTAGGGCAGGATCAGTTTTCTGTTTTTCTATAGCAGCTTGTAATAAATTAGGTATTACTTGTTTTAATATCTTAAAAATATTTTTTACTTGTTCGGTAGTCCTTCCTGGATCAGACTGATCTATAAGAGCATCAAATTTTGAAATTCCAAGTTTATCGCTTTTAATTGTAGCAATTTCGTTTACAGCGTTGATAACTCTTTGCAAATAAGGCTTAAGCTTTGTGAAGTCATTTTCTTTTCTTGCTTCTCTCCATACCATCTCGCTCTCGCTAGAGGCTATAGTAAACTCTGAAAGCAGCTGTGCGTTGACGCAGGTAGCGTTAATATAGTCTTTCTTTATCTTATCTAAGTTTGCTTGCTGCCACTCATTTAGTTGTGAGCGTTCTTGTTCAGCCCCTTGAATCAAGCTCTCCACCTTTGGGTTTGTGAACATTTCATACGCAAGTGAAACTAATTCAGCAATTTGCTCACCTCTATTATGCGCTGCATTTTTTGGCATCATGGTTGCATAGTCCCAATTAGATAAGGCAATAATATGTTGAATTTTACTTATTTTTGCTATTGAATTTTCGAGTTCTTGGTATGTTTTCATAGTGGTACTATCTTTTTAAATGGAAATTACTATTTTTTATTTGCATGTAGAAGCTTTTAATATTAAATTACATGCAAAATTATAAATATAAAAGAAAAAAATTTTAAGAGATTTTATTATGCCACAGGCTAATGCAATTACTGGAGCAGTAGAAACTGTTTCAAACAACCAAATGTCAATTTTCCATCTTATTACCTCAGCCGATATTGTAGGTAAGTCTGTTATGTTTTTACTATTCCTCATGTCTCTATGGTCTTGGGCAATATTATTTGATAAATATATTAAGTATAAAACCTTAAATAAAAAGATTCAAAAATTCGAAGCTTTATTTTGGTCTGGACAAGTTTTAGACCATTTATATGAAAAAATACGCCTTAAAACAGACCACCCATTATCGCAAATATTTGTCGCAGCGATAAATGAATGGAGAAGGGATACTGACAAGAAGGGCGAAAAATACAGCACCGGCCTAAGGATTGGTCTAAAAGATAGAATAATGCAAACTATGGAACTTATAAGAAACAGGGAAGTAGAAAAATTGGAAGAAAGTTTAAGTTTCCTTGCGACAGTTGGCTCATCAGCTCCCTTCATTGGACTCTTTGGAACTGTATGGGGTATAATGCATAGTTTTCAATCCATTGCAGCATCGAAAAATACCACGCTTGCTGTTGTAGCACCTGGTATTGCTGAAGCCTTACTTGCGACAGCTATTGGCCTTTTTGCCGCCATACCGGCTGTTATATTTTATAATTACTTAGTCTCTGAGCTTAATAAGCTTAGCAATAAAATCGACGATTTTATTGTTGAACTTTATACTTTGCTTTCAAGGGCTATTGATGAAGAGAGAGCATAAAGGTCATGGCAATAAAGATTGAGTCCTCTAAATCTGGAAGAGGCCGTAGAAGAAGGGGAAATGTTCTAAGCGAAATTAATGTAACTCCCTTGGTGGACGTTATGCTTGTACTTCTTATTATATTTATGATTACATCGCCTATGCTGGTTGCAGGAATTCAAGTAGATTTGCCTGAAACTTCAGCAAGCCCGATTGCCGGGCAAGATGATCCTATAACTATTACGATTGAATCTAACGGTAAAATCTCTATAGGCGAAACTTATATTGGAAGAAGCCAGCTTACTGCTAAACTTAAAGCTATAACTAACGAAAAATTAGATACTAGAGTTTTTGTCAGAGGGGATGCTAAAGTATCGTATGGTAAAATCATGGAAGTAATTGGCGAAATTAATGCTGCAGGTTTTACAAAAGTAGCTCTTATTACCGAAATAAAGAATGATGAATAACGATAAAACACTGTATCCATTAATTCTCTCATTAATACTACATTTAGTATTCATATATATATTCTTTTTTGGTTTGCCACATTTCTTTGAGGCTTTACCAGCTGATAATAGAGTTGTAAGCGTAGAAGTTTTACCTATTTCTGAGCTTGCTAATATCAAAACGAAGAAAGCTCAGAAGGAGAAAAAGTTAGAAGCAGAAAAGTCAAAAAAAGTCGAGAAATCTAAAACAGAGCAGAAGCAAGAAACGAAGCAACAGGAAGATAAAACTATTAAGAAAGAGCCAGCAAAAAAGGTTGAAAATAAGCCTAAGCAGGAATCATTAAATAAAGACAAAGTAAAGATTAAAGAAAAAGAAAAACCTAAAGAGAAGCCGCAAGAAAAACATGATAATACTAAAAAGAAAGATACTGTAAAAGAGAAAAAAAACCAGATTAAAGATGATAAGAAGACTAATGATAGCGACCTTGATACGCTGCTAAAAACCTTAGAGCAAGCTTCAGAAGGGGAAAAAGACGCTAAAACAAAACAAAAGGCACATAGTGAAGTAACAGAAGTTGGCAAGGAAGCTGAAGGCATATTCGATGAGACTCAACCAGAAGGTATTGATTATACAAGCCTGCTTCGTCAGCAGATAGAGGACAATTGGACTCAGCCCCCAGGAGTTGTTGATAAAGTTTTTGCGCTCAAGTTCAATATTAGATATAATATCGATGGCACGCTAATAGACTACAAGTTAATTGATAAAAACTGTAATGCACTTGATAATGCAACATGTATAGCTTTAATAGATAGTGCACAGCGAGCTATTGCTGCAACAAGTCCAATTAAACATGTCGATTCTACGCGTTATAACGAATGGGGCGAGTTAAATTACACCTTTACTCCACCTTCATTAAGATAATTTATTAGGTAATGTTACTATGAAAAAATACTTATTTGCTTTAATGATCTATTTTATTGGATGTGCTAATAGTTTTGCGATTCTAGATATTACTATTAGTCAAGGTACTGCTAACCCAACGCCAATAGCGCTTAATTATTTTGCATCATCAGACTTTTCTGAAAGAAGGCTTGCAGACAGAATACGTAGCGTTGTGCAGGCTGATTTAGAGAGATGTGGTTTCTTCAAAATTATTTCTCCTGATGCCTTTATTGAGGAGAAAACTGGGGTAGCCCATACCCCTTTATTCCAAGTATGGCGACAAATAAATGCAACAGTGCTTTTAAACGCTTCTGTTAAGCAAAATGATAGAGGTAAGTATGAGGTAAGTTTCATCTTATGGGACTCTTATACTGAAAAAGACATTGCTGGCGAAATATATAATATTGATGAAAGATCGTGGCGCCGCGTTGCCCACAAGATCGCTGATAAGATATATGAGCGAATTACAGGTAATTTAGGTTACTTCGACACAAGAGTTGCCTATATATCTGAGATTCCAAGCTCAAGACAAAAGATCAAGAGACTTGCTATAATGGATCAAGATGGTGAGAATCATCATTATTTAACAGATGGAAAATCGCTTGTGTTAACCCCAAGGTTTTCACCAAAAGCAGATAAGATCCTTTATCTTTCTTATGTAAGCAGAAAGCCACGAGTATATTTAAGAGATCTTTACACTGGTAGGGAAAAAATTGTTGGCGATTTCCATGGCATGTCTTTTGCACCGCGTTTCTCGCCTAATGGAACTAAAGCTGTTATGTCGGTTGCAAGAGGAGGAGCTACTAATATTTTAGAAATAGATCTCCACTCTATGAGGATTAAAGCTTTAACAAATTCTGTTGCAGCAATTAATACTTCTCCAAATTACTCCCCAGATGGCAGGCATATAGTTTTCAACTCGGACCGGGGTGGTTCGAGGCAACTTTATGTTATGGATGTTGATGGTAGTGACGTAAAAAGAATTAGCTTCGGCGATGGTAGCTATGCAGCGCCAGTATGGTCGCCGAAAGGAGACTATATCGCTTTCACTAAATCTGTTAGGGGAGAAGGTTTCTATATAGGCGTTATGAGACCTGATGGAACGGGTGAGCGAATTATCGCGCAAGGCTACCTAGTAGAGAGCCCTTCATGGGCCCCAAATGGTAGGGTAATAATGTACACTAAGGAAGAAAGACCAAACCGCGGTAAACCAGGTAAAAGTAAGATATACGCTATAGATATTACTGGTAATAATGAGTATGAACTTAAAACTCCGCATAATGCTTCCGACCCTGAATGGTCAAAATTACTCGATTAAACTACCTATAATAAATATGGGTATAAAAAGGTTAGATAGTTTAGGATTTGTAGGATACTATGAGGCTTAGTATTCTAGAACTCATCCCCCTCTTCTCCTTGATTATGCCCCCTTATTTTGAGAGCTTGCTCACTTCTAGCTCGGAGAGCTGCGTTCCTCAAATTATGAAGAAGTATATAAGGCCTTTCTAAGCTTTAAAGAAAATTAGCCAGCAAGGTAAAACTGTTATAATACTAATGGATAATCATATATGAAAAAATAGGGGGGGGGTCAAAAATTGTAACCCAAGGTTGAACTCACTCGGTATTTACTCTCTAACCTGTATAGACTCGTCGTTCTAGCGTTTTTGCCTTAAGCAGGCACATGATTTTTAGTTCGAGAATTGGGAAGAAGAATAGAATCCCTTACTAACGCAGATTAATAGTAACACGATTTTAACTTGCCTTATTAATGCTCGTCGCTTGAACAATCAGCAATCAGCTCAACTACTTGATCCTAGAAGCGGGCGTAACTAAAATCACATTAGTAATCCGAAGGAGGGATTTCTTGCTCTGGTACGTAATCAGGCTCTATCTCATCAGGGGTAGGTCCGATTATCTCTTGCTCAGGCCCCTGGCTCGGCATCTCCTGCTCAGGCTTTAATATTGGCGAGATTTTCTCAGGTTTTGAAATAGGAATTTCTTTCTGAGGTTCCTGTGGGTGTTTGGTGTTTTTCCTTATAAATCCTATATACATAATGTCCTCCCAGATATTACTTATGAATCCAAATTTTTTACTAGAAACGCAGCTAAACTTCAATATGCGAACCGCACTAAATCCTTTTGCTTAAGGCAATTGCTGCCCGACAGAGATTTTGGATAGAAAGGGTAAGTAATTTGTTAAAAGGTGCTTGATTCGCATTGTTTTGCTCTGCAATATCTTTATGCTCAAGCTCTTCTGCACGAAATCTTTTAATTGATATTGCTAGCTCTTCTTTACCTGGAATATGGTAAGCTTCCAGATCATCAATTTGCTCCTGATAATGTTCTGCTATGACTTCTTCAACGGCCTGCGTACATAGCATTGCTGCTTCTTTACTTATAAAAGCTGTAATGGCACCTAGAGCATAGCCACCAACATGCCAGAGCGGCATTAAGATTGTAGGCCGAGCTTTATTTTCAACAATTTGTTGCTCAAAATAATTGAGGTGGGCTAGTTCCTGCTTATGCATTTCCTCTATTTTAGATTTCGTATTAGCATCCTTTGTAAAAGCGAGCTGGCCTTCATAAATTCTCCGTGCTCCATATTCCCCAGCATGATTAACTCTGATAATTGAGTCAATTAAGGCTTTCTTGCCCTCCTTAGTTAAAATATCTATTTTTCTTTTTTGCATATATTTTAATACTATAAACTAATAATAGTAGGCTAGTTAAGATGTTCCAGAAAGCCATAGAGAAACCAAATATGGTGTAGTCTACGTTTTTACAGGATACTGCTTGAGTGTTGTTTATAATATTCATTATATCATCAATTTGACTAGTTGCAATGGCTGTTTGATTTGCGCAATGGGCTGTCTCTTGAAATATCCCTTGCTCCATACCGAAATGGTAAGATGCAAGCATAAAGCTAGTTGCTAAGCTAATTAATATCAACTCAAGAGCAACGCGAGCAACGCAATTTGATAAAAGTGCTACTATGGCGAGAGAGAAAATCACCATATAGGGTATTCGCTCATATATACAGAGCATGCAAGGCTTATGATTGAGGCCATATTCCACAAACAAAGCATATAAAACAACGAACGCAGATATGCTGGCCATAATGATGAAATAACTTTTTGGGTAGCTACGTTTGGATGCGTATCTCATAATTCTAGTATTCTTTTGAAAAATTTGCTATAAGTTATATTTTATTATTCTACAGTAAATCAATAAATATAATACGAAAATCATATGGATGAGAAAACAAAGTTTGCACAAGATGCATTAGAGTCAAGAGCTTGGCCTTTCGTCGAAGCACAGCGCATTTTAGAACGTATAGGCTATAAAACCCCAGAAAAAGGGTATGTTTTATTTGAAACAGGTTATGGACCTTCTGGCCTACCACATATCGGTACATTTGGGGAGGTTGCCAGAACCACTATGGTGAGAAATGCCTTCCAGCTTTTATCAGATATTCCGACAAGACTTTTTTGTTTTTCAGATGATATGGACGGGCTTAGAAAAGTACCAACTAATATACCTAATCAGCAAATGGTTGCAGAACATATGGGCAAGCCCCTTACCGCTATCCCCGACCCCTTCGGCGAGAAGGAAAGCTTCGGTCATTACATGAATGCAAAACTTCGCTCATTTTTAGATGCTTTTGGCTTTGAGTATGAGTTCCAAAGCGCCACAGAATGGTACAAATCAGGTAAATTCGATCATATGCTACTTAAAGTGCTTGAAAAATACGATGAGGTAAAAAATGTTGTAATGCCAACGCTCGGTGAAGAAAGGCAAGCAACCTACTCTCCATTCTTACCAGTCTGCCCTAAAACAGGCAGAGTGCTGCAAGCTCCTGTAGTTGCAACGAACCTTGATAAAGGCACCATAACTTACCGTGACGAAGATGGGAGTCTAGTTGAAGTACCGGTTACTGGCGGGCATTGTAAATTACAATGGAAACCTGATTTCGGTATGCGCTGGGCAGCAATTGGCGTCGACTATGAAATGTATGGCAAGGACCACCTACCGAACGCTCAGCTGTATAGCAGAATTTGCAGCATCCTTGATGGCAACCCACCTACACAATATTTCTTTGAATTATTCCTTGGCGAAGATGGAGCGAAAATCTCTAAATCTAAAGGCAACGGTATTACAGTTGATGATTGGCTAAGATATGCTCCTGTTGAAAGTATGGCATTATTTATGTATCAATCGCCAAATAAAGCTAAAAGGTTATATTTTGATGTCATCCCGAAAAATGTTGATGAATATATAACCTTCAATAGAAAATACTTTGAAGAACAAGATGGAGTTAAGAGATTTGCTAATCCTGTATTTCATATCCATTCAGGAGAAGTGCCTAGGGTTGAGACTTTTGGCCTTACATATAGCTTACTGCTTAACCTTGCCTCCGCTTGTAATCCTGATGATAAATCCGTACTCTGGGGATTCATCTCCAAATACGCACCCGAAGCTACGCCGGAAAACTCACCATTCCTAGATCGTTTAGCTGAATTTGCGGTCCAATATTACCATGATTTTGTTAAAGCAAATAAGCAGTATAGAGCGCCAAATGAGGAAGAAAAAATTCTTCTTAATAAGGTTATAGATTTTCTTGAAGGATTGAAGGGACTAGAGTCAGCAGAAGAAATACAAAGCGGCATCTATGCAATAGGTATGGAAGCTGGCTACGAGAATCTTCGCGACTTCTTTAAAGCTTTATATGAGATCTTACTTGGGCAGTCTGAAGGCCCGCGTCTTGGTTCATTTATTGCATTATATGGCAAGAATGAAACTATTGATATGATAAAGAAGGCGCTGAGAGCATAAAAGGCTTTCGTAAATAATTTATTAACTTTATGGCCTAATAATATCTCTATATCGGATAAAAATTAGGCCATGATTATGATAAAAAAAATTTCCTTTCTTGTTGCTGCATCTCTTGTAACCTTTTCGGCACATGCCTATGCGCCCTGGGCTAAAAATTACCTTCCTAAAAAATATGTCCGCTTAGAAACTGGATTTATGGTAAATAACCAAATTGAGCGGGATAACAATACATCAAAATATTCTACCAATAATACAACCTTTGGCGGCGCTGCAATTGGGTATGAATTCTTGGATGAATATAGAGGGGAAATAAATATATTATATACCCCAACAACAAAGACAAAAATCCAAAAATCTGGAGGACATGCCGAACTGCAAACTACTAATATTGCTGGGCTTGCCAATATCTACTTTGCCCCAAAAGATACGGAGCAAGTCTCACCATATGTATTTTTTGGCCTCGGCTTTACCAGCAACAGAACAAGCTATATCACAGATTATACCAGTAGCGGTGGTCTACTCAACGTACAAGAAGGGAGGAGGAACACACATCTTGCTTGGAATGCTGGCTTTGGCATAACTTTATATATGACTGAGAGAACCATGTTTGACATTGGTTACCGCTTCATCAATTACGGCACTTTTAAATCAAAATTGAGCGGCACCTACGGACCTGCGCACGCTTCAAATGGCACTTCACATAAGGACGAAACTTATAATTATAATTTTGGCCAAGCAAAATCTTATCAAGTTACAGTAGGACTAAGATATTTCGTGAATTAATGGATGTAATATGAAAGAAAAGCTAAGCAGAAGAATGACTAACAAAGATTTGCAGGAAATGTTTCATGAAGGAAATTTAATTGCTCGAGCTTTAGATATTAGTAAGTTTAAAGCTATAGATCAAGACTTTGGTTTTGATACAATAGAAGTTAAAAATGAACTAAGATATTTAACCTCAAAGAGAATTGACGGGAACGATTATAACGCTAGTTTTGGATAAGAGAAGTTTTAAGTTTATTTATTTTGGATGGTTTGAGTGCATATGCGGTTAGGCAAGCGAGTATATGTACTAAGAAGTTTATAGGTGATCTATGCCTTGTATGCTCTAACGACATTCTATTTATTAAGACATTGAGTACGGACTCAATTAAGCTTCTTTTTCGCAGAAGCATTTTATCTCCTATATCCATTAAATAATTTTTCATTGTCTTTTTTAGGGAAGTATAAAGCTGCAATCCTTTCGCGAAAAGCTCATTCCAAACCTCTTTAGAAATATACCCAGAGGTGGTACCGATAAGTTAGACAGATTAGCAGCTATTATAAGGATAAATTCCCAAGTTAATTAAGCTGCTAAATTTAAGTATTGGTTTGATAAATTTTGATTATACACCTCACCTGGAGTTTTACCATCAAAAACTGAATGCGGCCTAATATAATTATAAAAATTGACCCAATCATCAATTGATGATTTTAATTGCCTTACATTGTCAAACTCTTGTAGATAAATACACTCATATTTTAGTGACCGCCAAACACGCTCGATATAGACGTTATCTATCCAACGACCTTTACCATCCATAGATATTTTGATATTATTAACTGTAAGCTTATTAGTAAAGTCAAGGCTAGTATATTGGGATCCTTGATCAGTATTAAAGATTTCTGCTTTACCATATTTCATTAATGCTTCATCAAGAGCATCTAAACAAAAATGAGGTATCCATAGTATTTGACAAGCGCCATGAGAGTATTTTTCTTGAGTACCAGTCTTTGATAGCAACTAAATACATAAAGCCTTTTTTAATGGGTATATAAGTGATATCACTGCACCATACTTGGTTTGGCTTATCGATAGTTAAGTTACGCAACAAATAAGGGTAAACATGATGCTCTTTATTTTTACATGTCGTCTTTGGCTTTTGATATATTGCGATTAGGTTCATCTTCTGCATTAGCCTGCGAATCCGATGACGGGCTACTTTATGACCAATTCTAGCCAAATACCTCTTCATCTGCCGTGAACCATAAAAGGAATATTTTAAATATACTTGATTAATAGTCTTCATTAACGATAAATTATACTCACTCTCAACCGCAGGGCTGTAGTAATAGCTAGAACGATTAATATTGAGCAGCTTGCACTGCCTAACTATTGATAGCTCATGATCCTTATCTACCATTGCCTTCCTCCTCGCAAGCCCAGCTTTACCGAGGCAGTTTGCAAAAAATCCTTCTCTATTGTTAATTCTCCTATCTTTGCATGAAGCTCCTTAATTTGCTGATCATTCGTATTTTGTATATTCTCTTTCTTCCCAGAAAATATATCACTGAAATGGTAGTGTTGCAAAGAATTTGAAAATATATCATTTTAAATTAAAGCAATAACAACACGGTAATTTATATGCCTCAATCTTATTCATCGGATTTCAAATGGCGTCATTATGAGGGAGAAATAATTTTATTGTGTGTGCGTTG
>JAQSWU010000012.1 GCA_029266475.1 Rickettsiaceae bacterium
GTTCTTAATTGATAGCTTATATTATATAACCCAATTCGTCCTTTATGGTTTAATTATAAGTGTTATGCATTCATAATAAGTGTAATACTTAGGGCCTAGAGCGGTGTTAGGGTTATTATAATTGAATCAAAATTATTATTACTAAATGAAATAACAGCTGCTCTTGACCCAAAGATAGTGGACCCTATATTGAAGATTATAGATAAAATAGTAAACCAAGAGAAAATTATTACTCTGATAATTACCCACAATATGCGTCATGCCATTTGATATGGAAGTAGAACCCTGCTTCAAAATAATGGGTTCTCATTTAAGAGTACGGTTTAAATGAAAAAAAAGCAAATAGATGAGCGCAATTTGATTAAACAATGCTATTAAGACCATATCAGCACCTTTTAACCGAGCCACATTGACAGCTCTTCTTCCGGACCTGTGGTAAAATTTTATAAAGTATAATTTTTGGAAGGAAGCGCCATAAGTATATTACTTAAATAACTCCGAATGGCTACCAGTTCTCTCGAAAATGAGTATTTCATCGGTCTTTTTATATATTAATAACCAGTCAGGTTCTATATGACATTCTCTCCTGTTTTTATAATTACCAATCAGTTTATGATCTTTATATCTAGCATTCAAAGCAGTACCTTGTATAATTTGCTCCATCAACACTTTTATCTTAGCTAAATCTTTCCCTTGCTTTTTAAGCTTAACTAAGTCTTTTTGAAATTGGTTAGTATAAAATATATCCATGTATCATAGGTCCTTGAATAGATCATGTATATTACTTAACCTTTTAAGATTTTTTCCAGCATCGCTCTCGTCAAAAACCGCTTCTGTTAAAGAGTTGGGTGTATCCTTAATGTCTTGCTCTAACTTATCATATAAAGCTTGAGTTACATAATCTTTAATCGAAAGCTCATTAAGCATCGCCGCAAATTTTATTTTCTTATGTAGGTCACTTGTAACATCTATACTCATTCTTGTCATAAAGACTCCTTTGATCCTTTGATGACCTAAGTATATACTTATTTACTTATAATGTCAACAAAAACTTATAATATATATGGGAGTTATACTAAAACGACCGTTTTAGTGAACTCTTTTGAAAATATTAGTTTATTCCAAAATTGCACATATTTTGCGTCAGATTAGTATATTTAACTGGTTTACTTTTTCTAGGTATGTTTTACTATCTTATAGATGGGTTTTATGAACTTTTATAGCTATAATATCTTTAAACATATACATACCCCTTAATTCCATTAATGCTATAATCGCTACTTTACATATACTAATGTTTTATCTGCTTTTTTATTGTTTTCTATTAAGTATATAATATTGTATATATAGTAATATGTTACTTCTATGTCTCCTATTTACTATCTTAATATTGACTATTTACATATTTTTATATATAATAGTATTTAAGTATATTAGCTTTAAAATATTTTAGTATTATTTCTAGCTATTATTTTTGTTATTCTATTATCTGTAGCTTAATAATTTATCCTTATAACACTAAAATTAATATTATATTTATTATGACCATTATCAATTCAAGAGAAGCTCAAAGTAACTTCGGTGAGCTTATGATTAAAGTTATTAGAGAACCTGTAATAATCCAAAAACATGGAAAAACCGCCGCAGTCCTTATTTCCCCAGAAGACTTTGAAAAGTTTCAAAAGCTAGAAGAACTATATTGGGCTCTTAAGGTCGAAGCAGCCGAAAAAAACGGTTACCTCTCTACACAAGAATCAGACGATCTATTAAATAATATCCTGAAAGGGTAAGCATGAGACCTATAAACATTTCTAAGGACTCTGAAAAGTTCCTAAAAAAACTAGAACCTAAGCATGCTAAACAGATAGCCCTAAGAATTAAAAACCTTGCCGCCCAAGACCATGCTCATGATACTCGCCCTCTTAAGGGAACGCTAAGTGATTACTATAGAATAGACATTGGAGAGTTCCGCCTCATATACCAATATGTCGATGGAGTATTACATATACCTTTAATAGGTAAGCGTAATGATAGCGACGTTTATAGATCCATGGAAAGAAAGTTAGATAGTTAAGGAATCTTTTCAGCATGAAAATAGGATATGCCCGAGTCTCCACTAACGAGCAAAATTTGGACCTACAAATTGATGCATTAAAAGCTGCTGGATGCGATAAGCTTTTTACTGATAAAATTGGTGGCTCTAAAGCAAATAGGCTTGGGCTTGAAGAGCTTCTAACCTATGCAAGGTCAGGCGATGAAATAGTTGTATGGCGCTTAGATAGATTTGGCCGCTCCCTTAGAGATTTGATAGATACCATAAATAATTTGCAAGATAAGGGTGTCGAGTTCCAAAGTCTGCATGAAAAAATCGACACTAAAACCTCTAGCGGAAAACTCATCTTTCATATATTTGCCTCCCTGGCAGAGTTTGAACGTAACATCATCAGAGAACGCACTAATGCTGGATTGCAAGCTGCTCGTGCTCGAGGTAAAATGGGAGGTAGGCCTAAAGGTATACCAGATCAGAGAATGCCTATAGTATATGCTGCTGAGTCATTATATAAAGAAAGAAAACTCTCTGTTCAAGAAATCTGCAAACGCTTAAATATATCCAAAGCTACCCTTTATAAATATTTAAAGTCTAGGGATATTAAAGTAGGAAATAATACGTTACAATCCAATATACTTTCCGGCTGAATTACAGCTTGAGACGATACTTTGTTAATTATATAATTTAAGGACAGAATCTAACCATAAAAGATATATTTACACAGTTAATCGGACAGAGCCTCTATCTTTATAGAGCTCTTGATAAACATGGTAACACCATTGACTTTTATCTATCAAGAACTCGTAACTCCAAAGCTGCTAAACTATTCTTAAGTAAAGCCTTAAAGTCTATTCCTCAATATTCTCATCCAAGCTCTATCAATACGGATAAGAATCCTACTTACGATATTGCAATCAATAAGCTCAAAGCAGAAGGCAAATGCTCACCTGAACTTAAACACCGACAGGTTAAATATTTGAATAATATAATAGAATCTGATCATGGCAAACTAAAGAGGCTTATCAAGCCCACGCTTGGCTTTAAGTCTATGAAAACCGCTTATGCTACTATTAAAGGTTTTGAACTAATGAGGATGTTTAAAAAAGAAAGATTTGAATTATGGAAATATGGGCAAGGTATAAAAGGTGAAATCCGTATCATCACCGATAACCTCCTCGCATACTAAAAAATTAACCAACCTTAACGACAATTATCAACGTTAAATCGTATTTCTTCCTTAACATCATAGAAAAATCAAAATTTAATAAGGCTTAACACTTTGTGGTTGATTTATTTATTAATTAGTATTAGCCTTCTTAAAAAGGGGGGGGGTGTATATGAGAAAAATTGCGGTTACTGGAGCGCAGGGTTTGATAGGCAAGCGTCTTATAGAGAATCTTGAAGGTACTAATATTACTATTAAGCCTATTGATATCAGATATAATGCGGGTGAAGCCCAGCAGAATGTAGATATTACACACTATAATGATATAGAAAAAGTAATAGCAGACTGTGAAGGAGTAGTGCATCTTGCTGCGGTTTCAAGAGTTGTTTGGGGAGAAATAAACCCTGAACTTTGTTTTTTGATAAATGTCGAAGGTACAAAAAACATTATAAAAGCATGTCTAGCTTCGAAGCGCAATCCATGGCTTATTTATGCAAGTAGTAGGGAAGTATATGGTCAGCAAAAGACCTTACCCGTTATAGAGGATGCTTCGTTTTCTCCATTAAACCATTATGCTAAATCGAAATGTATTGCAGAAGAGCTAGTTAACTTAGCAGCGCATCAAGGCCTGCAGACTTCTATAGTAAGATTTTCGGGAGTGTTTGGTGGTTTGAGCGATCATTTTAATAGAGTGGTACCAGCATTTTGTACAAATGCTTTAGCTAATAAACCTCTATTCGTAGAAGGAGAGGATTGTTTATTCGATTTCACTTATGTTGATGACGCTGTAAGTGGACTCATAAAGATTTTTTACCAGCTTTTTGAGTCGAAAGGATCCTTGGTGCCAATTCATTTAACATCTTGTCAGCCGGCTTCATTAATCGAGATCGCAGATTATATAATTAAGCTAACAAATAGCTCTTCTGAGATATTAATAAAACCTCCTCGTAATTTTGATGTCAGTAAGTTTTATGGTGATTTCTCCAGAGCGCGAAGTCTTTTAGGTTGGAGACCTGAATATACTCTAAGTAAAGCATTAAAAAAGTTTATCGAAGAAATCAAAAATGCTAAAGCGTTACCTATTCCAGTAATTAAAAGAGGTTTTGATGAAAGTCTTGAAAGTTATTCATGGTTACCCGCCGCGATATAGTGCTGGTTCTGAAGTATATAGTCAAATACTGGCTCAAGGCTTAGCTCATAACCATGAAGTCCAAGTATTTACTAGGCAGGAAAATAGCTTTATTAATGATTTCACTTACACTACTGAACTCGATATAAGTGACCCAAGAATCTTAGTTCATCTCGTTAATGTTCCTCGAGCAAAATATTCTGATACTTTTTCGCATTTAAAGGTAGAATCCTTATTTCAGCAAATATTAGTGAATTTTAAGCCCGATATAGTGCATTTTGGTCATTTAAACCATTTATCGCTTAAGCTACCTAAAATCGCATACCAAAATAATATTCCATCAATTTTCACTTTACATGATTTCTGGTTGATGTGTCCAAGGGGGCAATTTCTTCAGCGTAACTCAAATACACCTTGGGAATTATGTGATGGTCAAGATGATGATAAGTGTGCTCAAAAATGTTATATAGGTAAATTTTCGGGGACAGAGGAAACATTTAATGGAGAACGTGAATATTGGAAAAAATGGATTTCTCACCGGATGGAGCTAGCAAGATCAGTAATTGAGTATAGCGATATACTAATTGCGCCGTCAAAATTTCTTCAAAATAAATTTGCTAATGAGTTTAATGTGCCTTCAGAAAAGTCAATATATCTTGACTATGGCTTTGATTTGAACCGCTTAAAAGGTAGGAAAAAGGAGAAAGGGACAGGGGTTGTATTTGGATATATAGGAACCCATACTCCTCAGAAAGGTATACATTTACTTATAAAAGCTTTTGCTAAATTAAATAGTGATGCGAAACTAAAAATATGGGGGTATTTAAGAGAAGATACGCCTGCGCTCAAAGCTTTAGTAACCGAACTTCCAGCATATATTCAACAGAGAATAGAATGGCGAGGGGGGTACGTTAATGAAAATATAGTTGAAGAGGTTTTCAATAAAGTTGACGCTATAATAGTACCCTCTATATGGGGAGAAAATTCTCCATTAGTTATACATGAGGCTCAGCAAGTAAGAGTACCTGTGATCACGGCGGATTACGGTGGAATGAGTGAATATGTAAGGCATATGAGTAATGGTCTTCTTTTCAAGCATCGAGATATAGATGATTTAGTTCAAAAAATGCAGATGGTCATCGATAATCCAAGTTTATTACTAAAACTTGCTAGTAAAGGCTATTTATATTCAGAAAGTAGCAACATACCAAGTATCAACGATCATGTATATGAGATTGAAGGAATTTATAAAAGGGTTATAGAGGCAAGAAATAAGCCTCTTCATTCGAAACCAGGTCCATGGCGTATTACTTTTGACACTAACCCTGATCATTGTAATTATCAATGTATTATGTGCGAATGTTTTTCGCCTTATAGCAAGGTCAAAGAGGAAAGGGTTAAAAATGGTGAATCAAAAAAAGTTATGTCTATTGAGACTATTAGAAAAGTTTTAGAGGAATCCAAAGATACACCATTAAAAGAAATTATTCCCTCTACGATGGGAGAGCCCTTACTTTATAAAGATTTTGATAAAATTATTCAGATGTGTTACGAGTTCAATCTCAAGCTCAATCTTACTACAAATGGTTCATTTCCTATTAAAGGAGTAGATGAATGGGCTGTGTTATTAGTTCCTATTTTGTCAGATATTAAGATTTCTTGGAATGGTGCTACTAAAGAGACGCATGAAAAGATAATGGTAGGCTCTAATTGGGAAAAAGTTTGTAAAAATTTGAAAAAATTTTTAGCGGTTCGCGACTTATACTCACGGCATAATAATCATCGTTGTACTGTCACCTTACAATTGACGTTCTTGGAGACTAATTTAAATGAGCTGCAAAGCTTAATCAATATGGCCATTGAACTCGGTATAGATAGAGTTAAAGGACATCATTTATGGGCTCACTTCGAAGAGATTAAAGGTCTATCAATGCGTCGAGAAAAAAATTCTATTAAACGATGGAACAACACAGTAAAAGAGCTTTATAAATTAAGGGACAATAAATTATTACCTAATGGAAAGAAAATTACTTTAGAAAATTTCGAAGTATTAAATGAAGATGCTACAGAAGATTTAGCTCCAGGAGGACCATGTCCATTCTTAGGTAAAGAGGCTTGGATTAGCACAGAAGGCGAGTTTAGCCCATGTTGTGCACCCAATGAGTTAAGAAAGGGGCTTGGAAGCTTTGGTGACGTAAACACAAAATCTTTGCAAGATATTTGGCAAAGCCAAGAATATAGAGAGCTTCAAAAGAGCTATTTAACTCATAATTTATGCCTTAACTGTAATATGCGAAAGCCTCTCATTAAAGAGGCATCATTATGAAAATAGACCTTAATAAAATTTTGATTGCACCTAATGAGAGATATCATGTTTATAAAGATCAGCCTCTTTACGAAAATAATTTTCTAAAAGTAGGAAAGTTCCATGAACCTGGCTTTGCACCAGCTCTTGATAACTCTGGAGCGTTCCATATAAACATACAAGGTCAAGCTATTTATCGACAACGATATATCAAAGCCTTTGGTTTTTATTGCGGACTTGCTGCTGTTGAGAATTCCTTAGGCTCGTTCCATATAAATTCTGATGGCATGCGTATATATAATATTAATTATGAGTGGGTTGGAAATTATCAGGAGGATACTTGTGTAGTTAGAAAAGAAGGAAAATTTTTTCATATAGATAATGGAGGAGTCCCTATATATGATGAAATATATAAATATGTAGGGGATTTCAAGGATGGTATTGCTGTAGTTTATAAAGACGGATACGGTACCCATATAGATAAAGCAGGTAATTATATACATAATAAATGGTTTAAAAGCTTAGATATATTTCATAAAGGCTATGCAAGAGCGCAGGATAACGAAGGTTGGTTTCATATAGATAAAAATGGGAAACCCTTATATGATTCTCGTTATAAGGCTGTAGAACCATTTTACAATGATTTAGCCTTAAATGAAACCTTTGATGGGACGGTACTTCAAATTGATCCATTAAACCAAATAAGAGTTATAATTTCAGAAAGTAAACTGGATTACACGAGTATTCTTTCTGCTGAGATGGTTGGGTTTTGGAAAACATATATTTACTCTGCAATGGTAAGGCTCAATATTTTCCCACGCTTGCCTGCTACAACCACAAGCCTAGCACTCGCTCTCTCAATAAATGAGGAGGCTCTTAGGCGTATTTTAAGAAGCGCTTGGGAAGCTGAGATTATTAATTATGATATTTACGAAGATTCGTGGTGCTTATCGCGAAAAGGCATAAGTTTGTGCACTCAAGAAATGTCAGCTGCTTCTATAATGTGGGCAAAGGTTGCCTCTCAAAATTGGTTACAACTTCCAGAATTGATAAAATCCCACCCATTGAATAGTTTTCTATCTTTTAAAGATATGGAAACGAGCGAAGATCTTATTCATTATTACCAGAAAGCACTTGATGGATACTCTCTTCAGGCTTTAGGAGGGTTCTTTGGAAAGCTTAATGTAGCACATGATTCTAAATTACTAGCTTTTGGTCGTTCATGCTTATCCTTAGTTTATTTATTAAAGGAACGATTTCCCGCTTTAAACGTTACAGTCACCGTCGATATAAGATATTTTAATAAACATCTTATATCTACTACTAATAGTAAACAAGTAAATGACATAAACTCACTTAAAGAACAATATGATATAGTTTTTCTTATAAAATACATCCATTACTTCGATGACAAACAGGCTGTTAATTTCCTAGCTAAGCTTTCTAGGCTTGGTATTTGTACTCTTCACATATTTGAAATTATCATATCAGATGCTAAACCGAATGCCTCTATGCTTGATATCAATATGATGATTGAAACTGGTGGTAAGTTAAGAACGTTAACGGATTGGGAGAAATTAATCTCGAATAGTGGATATAAGATTATAAATACAGAAAAGCTAGAAGGCTCCCTAACCTATATTATTGCAGAAAGGAAAAATGCAGGACTATGCCAAACTTAAAGGACGACGGTTTCGCTATATATAAGGGATTAATCAAAGCTAATGAAGCTAAAGCTTTATCTATAGAAATGAAGGACATAATCCATGAATATGCTTTAGAAGTAAATACTACATTTGATAGATATTTATACTGCACTGGAAGATGGGTTAACCCTTCCAAGATAACCCGTAAAATCAATGAGGAGATTGACGCTAATATTTTAAGCTTAATAGAGAATACTACTAAGCATAAATTTATACAAAAAAAGAGTAATATTATAGTTAAAACAAAATATCTTACCGATGCAGTACCCTTCCATCAAGATATCTCTTATTCCTTTGATAACCCATATAGCATATCAGCTTGGCTTGCCCTGAATGATGTTGGTAGCGATAGTGGTCCGTTACAAGTAATCCCTGGTAGTCATAAATGGAAGATACAGCCAGCAGTTGATTTTTGGTCCCCGGATTTTACTGATGACGTAAGAGTAAATAATTATTCTAAAATGAAGGAATTATGCTTAGAGGCTGGAGATATAATAATATTTGATTCTAGATTATGGCATGGCAGTAAGGCTAAAATGGACTTTTCTGATAGATTTGCTTACGTAACTAGGTGGGTACGGCTGGGAGAATGTTTTGAAAACATCCCTAGACCTAAATTTTCCTTATGTGGGATGTGGACTGCGAATGAGTATACCTATGAAATATTAAGTAAAAAAATAGATATTTTAAACAATTCCCCTAGAACCCAATTAATATTTGAGGCTAATAAGGATACTGAATTGCTACAAGTTTGGCGCGAATGTTTGTCCAATTCTAAAATTTCAAGGGCTATAGAATTGAACATTGCAGCCAGAGATCTTGAAAACTTGATTATTCTAAAAAAAGCATGCGCAATTCATAACGCTGGCGATCTTGCAGGAAAAATATATAAAAACCTATGGGACTCACTTTTAAGTTTTTTAATTGACTAAATATTGCTGAAGTATGACTAAGAGTAAGAAATTAAACTGTATATTTTTTGGAATTCCTTCTCAGGGGCATACAAACCCTACGCTAAAGTTAGTTAAACAAATGATAAAATTACAGCATAAGGTTACTTACTATAATACCGCTCCTTTTAAGGATTTGATACAGATGACTGGTGCGGAATTCAAAGCCTATAATAGTAAAACATTAAATAACATAGCTATCCCTATTTCTACACTAGAACCCCATGAAGTTACAATAGAATTACAAAAAATTTTTATTTTAAGTTCAGTAGAGATATTAGATGAAATATTAGGATCTGACATAGAAGAACAGGTTGATGTAGTCTGCTACGATCAAATGGCTATTTGGGGATACATTTACGCTAAAGTTAAAAACTTAATCTCTTTTAGTTCTAATTCTATGTTTTTATTTACCAGTGATGAAATATTAAGCCAAATGCCTAAATTAAGGTATTTTATATGCGAAGATTATATGCGAAAGCTAAATATACTTAAGAGATATCTTAGTGAGATTAACTCTTATATGGATATATTGGATATCCAAACCTCTTCAAAAGCGGAAAATATTATAATTTATTCGTCCTTAGAATTTCAACCAAAGAATTATAGGTTTAAAGGTAAAAATAATTATTTTTTTCTAGGTAATAGATATGATTCAGGCTATTCTGTAAATAATAATCCATTAATATCTAAATCCTTAGTTTATATATCTCTTGGAACTGTATTTAACGAAAAAATGGATTTATTTCTCTTGCTGCTTTTAGCCTTTAGTAGTACGCACTACAGAATTATTGTTTCTACAGGTAAAAATGAAGATATATATAATAAGCTTAAGGAATTTAATAAAGCTTCTAATATAGAAATTCATTTATTTATTGATCAAATAGAAGTTCTGAGTAAAGCTTCGTTATTTATTACACATGCTGGTTTTAATAGTATATATGAAGGCGCTTATTTTACTGTTCCAATGTTAATGATCCCTCATAATCCAGAGCAATATATAAACGCTAAAAGGGTGCAAGCATTAAACGGTGGCCTCATATTAGAAAAAAAAGATCTAACTTTAGATGGTATTCATAATGCCATATGTAGAATAGAAAATAATTGGCAAGAAAATAAGTTAGCTTTAAGAAAGATTAGAGAAAATTTTTTAAACTCATATAATAATAAAACAGCAATCAAATGGATTGAGAATGTTGTAAATAGCAAAAAATAAATATTTAATATACTAATACATCCATTTTTTGTGAGTTCCATAAATTCTGATATAGGCCTTGTTGTTTAATCAATTCATAGTGGCTTCCTTCTTGTACTACTTGCCCTTTATCAAATACTAATATACGGGTCATATGCTGAAGCGTAGAGAGGCGATGAGCAATTACTATTGTAGTTTTATCTTCCATTAGTTTGAATAAAGTGGCTTGAATCTCTTTCTCGGTAAGTGAATCCAACTGATTAGTTGCTTCGTCAAGTATTAATATAGGTGCGTTCTTTAAAAAAGCTCTTGCAATTAGGACTCTCTGTCGTTCTCCTCCGGATAATTTTAGCCCTTTTTCTCCAACGACTGTGTTGTAACCCATTGGCAAATCTGAAATATAATTGTGAATACCTGCAAATATTGCTGCTTGAATTATTTCTTCCGAATTGGCATTTATATTACCACAGCGAATGTTTTCTAATATTGTATCGTGAAAAAGTATAAGCTCTTGAGGAACAATTGAAATATTTTGTCTCAGAGAATCTTGTGTAACATGCTTAATATTATTATTGTCTATTAGAATTTCTCCAGAATAAATATCGAATAATCTAAGTATAAGGTGAGTAAAAGTCGTTTTGCCGCTGCCAGAGTATCCGACTAACCCAATTTTCTCTTTAGGAGCAATTTCCAAGGATAACTCTCTAAATAAAATATCTTTATTAGGATATGAGAAGCTAACTGCTTTAAAGCTTAAAAACCCTTGAACATTGGTTATATTATGGGGATTCTTACAGTCCTTAATTTCCGGCTCAATACTTATATAATTTAAAGCATCATTAATCCTGCCATAGTGGTCCGAAAATAAAGCTAATTCTGTTGTAAGCCGATTCATAAAGTCTACTATTGAGGTATTAATACCTATTACTAAAGCTATATCACCGACAACAATATCGCCTAAGCTATAATTAGTAACTAAAAAATACAAACTTACTGCTTGTAGCAAATCGAAGGAGTATCCATAGATAAACCACATATAAAAATAAGCTCGGTGCAATTTCCTCTCAGCGATAGCTTTATCCCTACAAAGATGAAAAAATTTCAAACGTGTATATTTTTGCAGAGTAAATAGCTGCAGAGAAATGATATTATTCAAATTATCTGCTAAGTTAGCCGTAACTTTTGAGCTAGCGTTTGCCGCGCTATTTGAGAGATTCCCTAGAACCCTAAAAGACAAAAATGAAATAATAGCAAAGAAAAAAATCCATATGCTTGTAGCTATCGCAAATTCAATACTAGCTGTTGACAGTACGTAAATCGCAATGCATAAGGCAAGGCTATAGCCGAAAAAGCGCTCTATGGCTATTCTTACCAATTGTACGGTGCTATCCATTAAATTATTTATCTTGTGAGTAATTATTCCACCAGTGTGGTGCAAGTGAAAAGAGTAACTTAGTTTTAGCAAATGATTAAATGCATTATCAGCAATTCTTTGTTTAACAAAGGGGACTAAATATATATCAACGAAATAACCATAAAATCGAAAACTAGTAGTAACAATTAGTGCCATTAGTAAGTAGGTAAGAGCTGGCAAAAGTAGCGGTGTTAAAACTTGCTGACCTTCATAAGCGACAATAGTGTCAAGAATCTCTTTTAATATATATTTTCGAAAGGAAAGATCAAAAGCCCATATAAGAGTTACAATAAAAATAATACTTAAAGCTAGCCAATAACTTTTAAAAATATTTATGACAAATCCAATATTTCTTCTTAAATTATGTAATTCTTCATTAAAAATAAATATGCTCAGCATAAAGCTAATAATTTAAAATTTTGGTATGAAACCTTAAAAAAAGATTATCATGAGTAAAGTAATTAAGCAACTATCCAAACCCTATAATATAATAGACCCATAAACTGTTTAAATGTAAAATTATATCATGAAATTAGCCAAATAAAAGCATTCCTAGAGTTTAAAAGACGAATAGGAGAAATTATCTTAACTGTAAAAAAATCACTAAATAAGCTAAAACTATTCTTACAAAAATTACGCATAGCATGGTCAATGTTTTGCCTAAAGGATAAGTATAAAAAAAACAAAAAATCTACACTGGGTAATCTAAAATCTATCCAATATTTCTTAATTTGACGCGTATGCTTATATGCACAGACCCCAAAAATTAATCAAAACTTCATCAAATAAAATTATTATTCACTGACGACTATATAGCAAGTGAAGAGAAGGAACCCAGCTGTCTTCCGGTCCTATTAAACCTAATATTAGAACGGCTCCTCTTCTCTCAACCCTAGCCCTTATTATATCTACTAAAAACTATACCTTCAGCATATAAGTATCAGTACCTTATGGATAATATACGCTGAAACCCATAAGTAATATATTGAAATTAAGTATCAATATAAACTTCTTTACCTCGCCGTGTACAGCTTTAATCATATACCAAATTAAATCCAGTAAACCTTACATAAATTATTAATAGCTTGGATTATCATATTATATTTCTTCCTTACCTTCTGATCCTATTAATTCAATATTTTCATTAATAATAACACTTGATTCCCAGTCAGAATCTGAAAGATAAGCTTCCTCATAGGCAGTAATATTAACACTAGAATGACTTTCTATTTTTTCGGTAAAATCAGACTTAGTCTCTATAAACTTTATTAACCCATCAGGTATTGTTGTTAGGAAGGGAGGCACCTTCCAGCTATAGGTTTTAGCATGCGTACCCCTGATGATTATTTCACCGATAAACTGATTATTATATATTTCTATAGCAGTAGTACAGCTATTACAGCACAGTTTGGTTATGCCTATATACGCTTTCTCTCTTGATTGCATTTTTCTAGATAGATATTCAACTAGATTCATCTCTGCGTGTAGTCCGTCCTTAAAATGAATGAATTTAAAGTTATCTGGATTCAATATCGACTTACTCATTTCCTTTAAAGTATTACTTTTTAAATACGAATTCGATAACAGACGGGATACAGTATTTAAATCCTTATCAAGTCTACAAATATAGGTTTTATATTTATGATCTAATAAATTAATTCCTTCTTTATTTTGCGCATTATAAAGTTTCTTTACCTCATTACCTACTTCAATATAGGAGCTGAATATAGTACATACTGTTAAAGCATCGATTAAACGATTTCTCGTACCCTCGTCGAATAACTTAAACTCATAAAGGGCATTCATAAACCCTAACATTGGGAAAGTATTATTTAATAAATTATTTAAAACTTCAGGACCTTCATCAAATTTACTTTTTATGAGCTCGAATAATTTAATATAATCATCTTTGTAGAAGACTTCTTTCACAATTATCTCTTTAATCTCTTTTATCTGCTCTTTAGGAAATCTTAGATCTTCAAAAGGCTTTAAGAGGTTTTTTACCTTCTTTTTATCTAAACTCTTGCCTTTATAGAATTCTTTATTTTCTATCTTAGTTAAATCAACCCCTTTCAGCTTGATAGCTATATGCTTAATAGCCTTATCAATGTCCCCTAACACCATTTCATTCTTGATTATACATTCTTCTGGTGATAATTGCTTTATATATTTGGAACCCTTTGATAAGAAGGTAATTAGTAATTTGATCTTATTTTCAAATCCTTCAAACGAACTAAGAAAATTCTGTACTAGGTTTTGTGGTGCTTTCCCTTTTATCAAAAAATTTTTGAATTCAGAGGTGTGTCCATAAATTTTCCTTAATTGGGAGAAAGTAACTAATTTACTAGCAAGGTTTATATATAATCTTGGCTGAAAAACCCCCTGCTCTATATTATCATCTTTAATAAGGTTTAGTATTTGATGATAGTATGCCTTAAAATAATTATAATCGTCATCATTATTAATATTGTAAGATACTAAGAATCTACCCTTATACCAACTTACAGCCGAACAAGTCTTAGTAGACTGCCCTTTAATCAATCTAGCCATAGAATCCAAAGCTCTGTACTCTTTAGGGTGTTTAGTATATTCCTTTCTAAAAGCGTCTAATACTACTGGGGTATTTGGCATAAGGTATAATAGTTGTTAATTTATCCCATTAATATTGTTGTATTGTTGCAGCTTCGTTCAAAAACTAACATTTTTCCTCTGTATAAAAATTCCCCGCTAGCTCCTTTAAAGAATCCTCTTGTTTATGATACCAGTTGATAAAGGATTCCGTACGGTTAAAATTTCTTTCGTCTAGAGCTATATCTTTTATTGAGCCACCCTTATATAAAGTATCGTAGCAAGGACTTATAGTACTAACTAGAGATTTATCATGAAGAGACTTGTTAATTAGAAGCTCTGCAGCTGCTATATAACCCCTGCTCGCAGCTAAATGCAAAGCATTACCTACTATCTTATCCGATTCCTGATAATCCGCTTCATGTTCTAACAATAATTCAATATTCTTATTATTTATATTTTCGCTATTTACGTCTAATCCATGAGCAATACAATTCGCTAAAGGCTTAAATTTACCAATATTGGGATTTGCTCCAGAGTCCAGTAGTAACTTTACTATCTCATTGCTTAGATTTCCTGGTATCCATACGGCATTACATAAAGCTGTGTCTCCATCTTCATCTATTTCATTTACTAGCAATCTCGCCTTATCCCCTGCAGAAGAGATTAAGAGTTTAACAATATCTGGGTTAGGGGTGAAGCCTTTAAAGTAGCTACAAGCAAGATGCAGAGATGTACGTCCATATGAATCCTTTAAAAAAGGATCAGCATTATTATCAAGTAAATGCTTAATGAGCTTTATATCTCCATTGTTAACAGCTATATGCAAAGATGTTTCCCCTTCCTCGTTCCTCTGGTTAATTTCAGCTTCACCATGTATCAATGATTCAGCCTTTGTATAACTACCTTCCCTTACTGCTAAGTGAAGAGAAAAGCTTTGGTTGTTACTGCTAGTATTAAGTGGTTTATACGCTAGCGCTTCCTTTAAAGATGTTGATGCTTTATCTTCGTCAGCTTTAGGGAGCTCCTCGGAGAAAAATTTCGCTGTCATTGTCTCAGGAATACTTGCTTCAGTGTCATTATGCTCCAGGCTTGGTTTTATATCACTTATATTAATGAAGCTTCCTATATGCTTGAGAATATCACGCGGTAGCTTAAGTAATTCGCTCTGCTCATCCTGCTTACCTGCCTTAGGCATATGGCATATTCGGCATATTTCTAACCATTGACTTTCATAATCATGTGACTTCTCTTTGATTGCTTCTAGTATATTATCATGTAAGTCTGATGCAATGATATTTTGGTCTATATAGGTTCTAATTAGCGGCACTAGGTAATCCTGAAATTTTTTATAACTTGCTAATTTAATTGATTTTATAATTATATTAGGTAGTTCCTCCTTTATTATCTTAGCAAATTCAAATTCTACCTTTCTAGATGCTTCTTCAAGTAGCTCTAAAGGATCTTCAGCTGAAACTTCAAGGTGTAAGCTTGGATACTTTATGTCTTTTGAAGTCTGACCGGTGTTATTTGAATTCCTTGCATCTTTAGTTATATAAGTGCTAGCTATCTTCTCTTCCTCGCTCAATAATGTTTCATATGACTTCTCAATCATCTCTTCTATTATATCTATAGGGCTTCTCCTATTTACTTCGACATCTCCCTCAATGATTAAGGACGCTCCGCTTGTTATTAATATTCTAGTCACTTCAACGCTATGTATCGAAATAGCCAAATGTAATGGTGTATCATTTTCTGAATTTATAGCATTGACTTCTGCTCCTTTGCTCAATATGACCTTAACTGCTTCATCGTAACCACACTTAGCAGCAAGATGCAAAGGAGTATTACCCTCATCATTTCTTGCGTTGACGTCTGCTCCTTTACTTAATAATAAGTCTACAACTTTTGTACGCGCATCTTCCTCACTTTCCTCATTTATAGGGTTAAATTCTCCTAGATCTGCATTTATCAAGGATGAGTGTAATGGAGCATTCAAATATTCTTCTTCCCTAATACTTACATTAGCACCTTGATTAATTAGATATTCAACAACCTCATAGCGCCCATTCATAGCAGCAGAATGTAAAGGGGTGTTACCGAATCCTCCTCGCATATCCACCTCTAGTTTTTTTTCCTCGATAAAATATCTAATTATATCAATTTCACCATTTTCCGCAGCAATATGTAAGGGTGTTCTCTGATCAGCATCCTTTAAGTAAGGATCAGCTCCTTTCTCTATAAGGTATTTAACTATCTCAAATCTTCCACACGATACTGCTGTATGTAAAGGAGTGCTGTCTCCGAAAAACCTATTTAGGCTATTTATATATGTACCCTCCTCAACGAAACATTCTAATATATCTAAATCGCCCTCCTCTATTGCAAAATGCAATACATCTTCATTTGCATTAATGATACTATAATCGTTAACGTCTACCCTATTATAAATTTCTTTTACTTTAGAGGCATTATTTTCTTTTATAGCTTTATATAATTCACTACTTAATAATATACGCTTATCATTCCATGAAATAAATGCACCACAAGCTGAATCATCAGAAATGGTGTTTAAAGTAATATTTGAAGGGCTCTCTAATTCAACCCTTCCTGCAGTTGCTTCTTTCGCTTTATATTCAGGAAAAACGGTTTCTTTAGATATAGATTCCTTGTACTGAGGCTTTCCTTTCATAACACCCTCCTTAATTTGACTACAATTATCACTATTATATTATTAATAATAATATAATTATATGTTATACTAGTAAAGACTTATTTAGCCTTTGTATTATACCACTCTGGAGTTCAAAATGGTCATATATTAAAATAATCTATTTAATAAACTAGTTTAATAGTCTTCTTTAGTACAATTTGTCAGAGTGATCTCTATTACCCTCAAGCAATTTTGTCAGCATTATGCTTTTTCGACTCTATTCTGACATACTCTCAAATACAAGCCTGACGTCCATTTAAGGTATACCCTATTTAGACGGTATATTTGTATAGTGTTAGAAAAAAATAAAATAAGTATATTCTTATTAATTGATATAATTATCTATTAATGGTACTATTAATGGTATGGTACGTATAAATTAATCGGTAACTATATGAAAATGAGATCTAAATTATCTAAAGGTGGAAAATTATCAATTCCCTCAAATTGTAGAAAACATTTAAACCTTAAAGAAGGTGAGGAAGTTGTATTTACCCTAAAAGAAGGAGAGATTGTTATCTCTCCTGTTAGGCTTATACTTGAAAGAGTACGAAAAAACATAAACAAGTATCATTCCTCTAATGAAAGCTTAGTTGATCAATTAATAGCAGATCGTAGAAATGAGGCTAAAAATGAATAAAGTAGTTTTAGATGCTTCTGCACTACTTGCATTAATAAAAAATGAAAAGGGCTCAGCAAAAGTAGAGGAAGCTTTAGGGAAAATTGTTATGTCGAGCGTGAATGTTTCTGAAGTAGTAGCAAAACTTTTAGATTCTGGTATACCGGAAGATGAATGCATGGAATCGATTGAACCATTTGTAAGTTCTATTATTCCATTTGATGATGACCACGCATTCCTTACAGCTACCCTTAAAAAACTTACCAAACAACAAGGATTATCGTTGGGTGACAGAGCTTGTATAGCCCTCGGTATACAGCTGAGCGCTCCAATCTATACCGCTGATAAAGCTTGGCTTGAATGCATTATTCCCTATGCAGAGATTGTATTAATACGATAACGTTACTTAATCCCTGCTGCTTAAATGGACCTTTAACCTAAGTAATATATTTTTATTTACAAGTGATTGATTATGTGATTAAGTTACGTTAAGACTTTTTCAATCTTTATTTGAAATATATTATATGACGAAAAGAAAATATGAAGAGGAAATCTCAAACAATAATTATAAAAATAAAAAAAGAAAGCTTAACCCAGAAACTTATAATGAGTACCTTAGATTAGATAAATTATTTGAATATGCATTTCCAGAAGGGAAAGATGAAGTTTTAAATAAAAGCAATTTATACGAAGCAGGATATTCTAATGCATTAATCAATATTATAGTGAAAAATATTAGGCAGAAGGCTAATTTAAATGATTTTTGGCATTCAGCAAATGATAAGGATATTATAATAAAGTTACTAGATACGCATGTAGTAAAATCTGGGGACGAAAAATCAAAAAATCTTGGTTTAAAAGAATACTTAAAAACTAAAATTCCTGATATTTCTAAAGAACCTGCATCAAAAGTAGTAATTATATTTCCTTTCGCATTTAACGGTCATGCGCACTCTGTTGTAATCCATCTAGACAAAAAAAAATCTCTTACTCCAATTGCAAATATATTTTTGAATAATCCTTATGGTACTGCGCATCTTGATAACGACGTTTATAATAGATTTAAAACTGAGATCAACGATTATTTGAATCCTATTGGATTGAGCGATCAGATAAAACCTTCCTTTGCTGTAATTCAGGATGATTTACAAGGTTTTCATTATGATTTTAATAATTGTGGAATCCTTGCAATTTACAATATTGAATTATACGTTCAATACGCTAAAGCGAATAAGAAGATAGAAGAATATACCATCCCATCTATTGTATTTGATCAGTTTCCTGATAAAGAGTTGAATCAGATGTTACATAAAGCATTAATGTTAAGGCTGAAGTTAGATCAGTTAAGCGGGGTGCTTTTAAATAAAGAAACTTTAGGTTTTCAAGATTTAGAGTTGTCACGAAGAGAGTTACGTTCAAATAAAAATAATTTGAGCTATAATAAAGAAGTAATAAAAAGTAAAGAAGAGGAATTAGAACTTTCGCATACTGATAGGGTTAAAAAAGCAGTTTCCGAGGCAAGTGATTTGTTAGCCAAAGTTATAAACTCTGCAACAATAATATATGCTGAATTTATACATTCTTTTCAAGAAAATTTAACTCAACTATCTCTTAATGATCAAATAAAGCTGTTAAACCTCATTTCTTCACAAATAATAGAGAAAGCATCTAGCAACCTCTTGAACCCTCCTTCTCTTAGTGAAATACTTACTTATTCAATATCATATATAGAGAATCCTAATAGTTATTTTATATCTGATGAAATGCACAAAGAATCTTCTCGTATATCGTGGTATTTCTTACAAGCAATTCAAAGTATGTTGTTTAAAGGTCCTATTTTATCTCTAGAACAATATGAAACTGATCTAATAAGAGTTGTTAAATCAGTGGGCTATAAAGATTATTTAAGCTTTATAAGTGCTTTAACCCATAATCAAATGCAAGAAATTATAGATGCAAAAGATCATTATGGTAAAACTGCTCTGATATACGCCGTATTACAAGGAAATGAGCTAATTGTAAAAGATTTGGTTAAAAGAGGCGCTAATCTAGATGTGAAAAGCAGCTCCTATCAAATAGGAATTAAACTGACATTAATGGAGATAAATGCACTTGAAGTTTCGGCTTTTGAATCTAATAATATTGAAATATTTAATTTTTTGCTCGAAGCTACAAAAATTAAATATCAAACTGAGTTTCCTTTAATTGTAACTAATTTATTATACAAAGTAATCAGTTATTGGAGCCATCATAAGGATAAATTCCAATCAGAAGTTATTGGATTAAGAGAGCAATTTATCAAGGCTATAGAAGATAATCCATTATCTGGACGTTGTAAGGTTATTGATATTTTACTTTCTAATGGTGCAGATCCATTTTATACTGAAACTATGCACTACTCCTTTGATCCTGCATTTGATAGTAAACCAAATATAATTCCTAATGGATTATGTGCTTTCAAGATCGTGGGGGGAGTATTAGATCCTGCAATTACTAGAATATTTTTACAGCATTTTCCTGACAAAATAGGAGTTGCTTTATTTTCAGCAATAAATTATTTGAATATTGAATTAGTAAAAAATATGATTGAAATATCGAATAATCGAATAACCCAAGAACTAATTGAAGCGGCATTAAAAATAATTGACACAAAGCTTTCTTCAATAAACAATGAAGAAATTTCGCCTCAAACAATATTCTTTCTAGGCTCAAATGACCCCTCACAAAATAATAAAAATAGAATATTTGTTGATCAATTACAGATTATAAAAAATTTGCTCTTACAGCTTCCCCATGCAGAAAAGCCTAATACTGAAATAAGTCCTTATACATTATTCATTGAAGCAGCAAAAGAGGGAGATATTAAATTTGTTAAAAGTTCAATTGAGAACGGAGTGATTAAAAATATCAATTTATATAATGAAGCAGGTTATAATGCTTTATTATGCGCTACAAAAAATGGCCACTTTGAAGTTGTGAGTTGTTTACTTGAGAATAGTGCTTCGCTGGATGTTATCTCAAGCGAGGGTATACCTCCTGAAGGTTATGCAATCTCATTTCCACATATTTTAAAATATTTACTTGAAAATAATTTTATTACCTCTTGTAAAGCTAAATTTAGTAACTCTGGATTTTCGCAAAACACCTTTGACTTATTATGCTATGCAAGCAGATTAAACGCTTTAGAATCAGTAAAACTACTATTACAGACAAAACTTCTGCATACAACTATATCACAATCTATTCAAGAAGCTGCAATAGTAGCTGCCAGGTTAGGTAATAATCAAATCCTAAAATACTTAATATGTAATGGAGCTAAGCTAGATCAACGTGACAAGTTTGATAATCTATTGATACATCATGCTGCTTCCCAAGGTAATCTGGAAGGGCTGGAGCTAATGCTTGATCATTGCCCAAATATTATTGATGAGATAAGTAAAACTTGGCGTACGCCAATAATGGCTGCTGCTAATAAAGGCCATTTTTTAGTTGTACAAGAGCTTATTCATAGGGGTGCTAATATAAATATAGTAGTAGATTATACTGGTAAAAAAGTAGATGAAATAAGCCTTATTAAAAAAGCTCCCTTTGATAATTATTTCAAAACAGCTTTAACTGAAGCCTTTTCTTCTTGCAATTACAAAATAATTACCTTTTTAATAGAAAAAGGAGCTACATTAAATTTTCATTTGCTACCTTATAGTTTTTCTCATAAATTCAAAATATTATTAAACAACGCTGCTAAAGAAAATAATCCAGTCGTCTTAAAAAAAATTCTAGAGAATTTGCCTGACTCTTATGAGAAAGAGGGGTGGGTCGAAGAAATAATTCATATTTCTTTAGAAAATAAAAATTTTCCTCTAGTTAAAATTATAATTGAGTCAGAAAAAAAAGATATTAATAATTATTACTACGGTGGAAAAAAAATTCTTCATTATGCTGCAAGCCAAGGATATTTCGAATTAGTACAATATTTTATAGAGATACATAATGCAAAAATAACTAAGTGTACTCGCAGTGGAGATACAGTTCTACACTACGCAGTACAAAGCCAGAATATTGACTTAGTAAAATATATTTTTAGCAAATGTCCTTCGTCGTTGGAAGAGTCTAATGATAGAGGAAATGCCCCAATCCATGAAGCTGTTCTTCTTGGAAACTGCGAAATAGTTAAAGTACTTATCCAGCAAGGAGCAAATATACATCAGGAAAATAAGTTTTCAGAAACTCCTTTAATGCTTGCTCAGGATTTAGGCCATACTGATATAATAGAAGCTTTAATCGATGCTGTAAATACTATCAATGCTGGAGAATCACATATTCCTGTTTGTCAAAATGAGCAGTTCAGCATTAAGAATCACCCTGACTTAAATTCAAAAAGCACTGATATTTATGATATAGATATGTCTCTTGTCGGCGAGGGTATATAGTTTACTTGCACACTTAGTTGAGAGGTTAGGGAGACGAAGTTTATTATGTTTTAGGCTCTGTTGCAAAGTTTTTAAGGCTTGAATTTAGCTACGGTTATTTAATTTTTAGCAAGCGAAGAGGTTATCGGTGATGATTTTGATTTCACCGAATATACCTTGACCATATTTCCATAATTCATACTCTCTAAAATTTTTCAGCAGCGCCTCAATTATCACTTTATACGTATAATAACGACCCTAAAATATTAATATAGCTATCTGCTGAAAATTGATTTCCACTAATTTGAAAATATTCAAAAAAATTTGCAACACTGCCAACAGCACCACGTGCTTTACAAGTATTATCTGGTTATAGCATTAACTTTTGTAAGTATATAATGGTCATTGATCAAAATCATTTTATTAAATAATATACTTAATTAAGTATGCCAGCATTTCCAGGAGAAAGCTTTGATCATTAATTATATTATTATAAGAGATAATGAATAATACCAATTCAATAATCCCCCCTTTACAAAACACTATAAACGATAAAGCAACAGAGAAGGACAATTTAATAAAAGTTAATGCTGCAGGCGATGATCGAAATTTAGCAGAGCACGGAAAAAGTCCTTATTACTGGTATAGCGTTGAGGATGGTTTTCGCTTGATTCTATGGCTTCGCCAACATTATTTAAGTTATAATAAAACTGTTGAGGCTAATAGCGGAGAGGAATTTGTAGCATTTAGAGAAAATGATAATAGAATTCTTGTTACTGATCCTTACTATGTTGATAACTTCAAGAACTACTTAAGCGATGATATAGCGAGGGTTACAGCGACAGGGGAATTTTCTCATTTAGCCCCTTGGGTACAAATGCCAACTACAATACTAATCCCCTTATTATCAGGGCTACATTGGCGATCAGTAAAAATCGAAATAAATTATTTGAATCACACTACTTGTATAGTGTACGATGATCCATATGGTCCTGGGTACTTTCCTACAAGCTTGAAGTCAATGATTGAGCCTATAATAAGGTCAAATATAGAGAAACTCATAAAAATACAGAACAAAGACGATGCCTACAAACTGATAAAAGATGACATACAGGTATATGAAACCCCTGTAGACCAACAAGGTCATGGAGAAAATAGTTGGGACTGTGGCCCTATAACGTTTAGTAATATAGAGAGCCACATTAAATACGGTTTAGGCCAAACCAAAGAGTATATAGTTCCAGACTATAAGGATGTTAGACACAAAGAAATCATACAAAATATTAGAACAAACGATAGAATACGTTATAGCGAAGTTTCAGGAGTAGCTTTAAACCAGTTAAAAATCGATGCAATCGAACAGCATGTTGAGGAGATAAAGGAACATCAAAATCAAAAGTTGAAAAAGTTAAATTTAGATGGGCATTTGGATATTAGTAATTTAGATCCACTGGAAATTAGTATATTTTTTGAGATATTAGATAATAAAAGATTGTTCGATGATAAAGGTAAAGTTGGAAACTATACTCAAAGCGAGATAGAGTACGCTTATAAAGTTCTGCAAAAAAGTTTAACTGACCAAGTAATATCTTACAATAGAGTAAATGATGATAGATATAAGGGGTTTAAAGACTTCTTGTTTGAACTTAGGAAAGAGGCGACGAAAGAAGTCTCATATACTGCGGATAAAATAAATGAACGTGGCCACCCGAATGCAAATTTGAAACTATCATCTATAGTAAAGCAAGTTTTGTCTGATAAGGAGATAAGAACTTTAGAATCATTTCACTATAAGGTATATAAACTACTCTGGCAGGAATCAGAATTTCGGAATTTGAAGTTTATTTATAACTTTAAATTCAAAATATCCTATCAGGACCGCTTAATTGAAATTGGAGAGAGTGATAACCTTCTTTTTTGGCTTCTAGCTAATAATGAAACAGAAAAAGTTAAATTCATTATAGAAAATTATAAACTTGATATAGAGGATGTTCTTGATTGCAATCAGTATAAAAATAACATTCTCCATATATCAGCTTTATATGGGAATCACATAGTAATTGGAAAGATCGTTCATTTATACATAAATGGTATGATATCCAAAGATAAATTCGAGTATCTTATAAATAGCCGTAATGAAAGTGGCACTCTACCGTTGGGCATGGCATTTATAAACAAATTATCGCATGAAAGACTTATCAAGGTTACCGAACTATTTCTGCTTAGAGGTGTTTTTAAAGCCAACCAGTATTTAAATAATAAAAAAGGCATGGATTATAGCTCCGATATACTTTGGCAGGAGATAGGAGGATTTAATATTTTACATATAGCCTTAAAAAACAAACACTCTGAAATATTAGAGCTCTTAAATAAGAGGATTAAGAAAGGAAGCGGTAGTGAGAACGACCAATATTATATTAATTTCAAATATCCAGCCTTGAATCCTAATTATCATATGTATAGCCCTGAGAAAATTCTAGGAGCTCAAATAATTTATTTAAACGATACTAATACTAAGAAAGATAATTATGAAAAGTTATATAACCTATTATCAAAGCTACAGCAATCGCAGACGACTCAAGAGGATCAATACGATAGCGGAGATAGCTCAGACGAAGATTCGCCCGCTTACTTATATAAGCAAGAGTTATTGAAGATAAGCGCAGTTATTAAAAATTATCAAGAAACTCGAAGAACTGAAGATAATGTAGAAAAAGATTTAGGTACGTATGACCAAATACTTAATACACCTACGAAAATAAAACCGAGAGAATTACCAAAAGAGGTAGTTGAGCATTACAAAAAGATGACGGTACCTCATTTCCATGGAGTTCCTTTTATGCAAGGTCAATATAATAACCTGCAGAGAAGGGAGGTAGCAAAGAAGCTTTTTCAGCTTAACAATAAATTATTAGCGCCATACTTGAAAAACTCAAACACAAAGCTTGAGGATAATGATGATGACAAAATTGACCGTGTTATTAGTGGCATACATTCAAGAACATCTACAGCAACTAATGGTATAGATAATCTACATGAGATGATAAAAGCATCTCAAGAAAAACTTACCTTGTTAAAAAGTACAGACCTCCAACTGCAACATTATTTATCTGACTGTTATAACCTTAATCCAGAACTATTTTTAAAGTCACTAGAGAAATACGTATATGAATTTCAAAAAAGCCCTATAAAATTTTTCTGGGACAAATTGAAAAGTATAAAGACCCCGCCAGAAGACATAGTAAAATATAGATTTCCGTTCATCTCTACAAGTAAAGCTCCAGACCATGCTGTAAAGTATGCTATAGGTACTAACGTAGAGGAAGAACGAGGAGAAAAACCTTTGTACCCTAAATATGATACTAATGGCACTCCTAAACATAGACTTGCCGGTTTCTTATATATTGTAACCCACAGTTTTATTGATATAGATTCTATGGAGAGTAGTAAAGAAATTGCTGATATAACTAAATTGCTCAAAACAGGACAATTCAAAGAAAATGTTATAATAAGTCATCAACTCGAAAATAGCTTTTTTGGAGGTATAGACGAAAAAAATATTGTTGCGGTTATACCAATTATTTATCCTAATTTCAAAAAGGGATTCAAATCAGGTTACCATGATGGAATATGGGGCCTTGAGAACCGTGATTCGCGCCTATCAAACAACTTTACAAAAGCAAAAGCGGTGTTTAAAAACCAAGATTTTTTACCTATTTCTCCGCAATCCGCCGCAGGAAAAGTAATTTTACCAGCTTTTGTTGAGCTTGCTATTAACTTAGTTAAAGCAATTACAGGGTTTAAGGGAAACGAGTTATATTACTCAGCCCCTGATGGCCAAATTCAGAAATATCCTGAAGGGTTTAATAGGAATCCTAATTATTTATCTAAGGCTCAAATGGCTATTAAATCTTATATAGAATTAAAGCAAGGATCCTCTGGTAAGACAAAAGTAACTCCTGAACAACAGAATGGAATGATTAGACATATGATTCTAACAGAAGAAAAAAGCAAAGTTTCAAGAGAATTATTTCCGAATAAGGAAATGAACAGCCAAAAGGATAAGACAGGGATGAAAAAAGTTGAAGATGGAATAAATCCTGTATTAGAAATCAACGATACGAAAAAACATAGCGAGGATTTATATAAACTAATAACCGCTTCACATCTTGGTAACACTAAAGAAGTAATCGCGCTACTTAAAACTATTGATAAAAAAATTCTTATTGCGCAAGACCCTAATGGCGATACGGCTCTTCATCATGCTGCTTATAAGGGTCATAAAGCAATTGTAGAGCTGTTACTTAATGAAGCTCCAGAACTTATTAATATTTATAATAAGAATGGTCTATCTGCCTCTTTGCTAACTGAAAGGAATGAATACAAGGAAGTTTCAGAGATAAATGAGAAATTCGCATCGGTTAAGCCTATAGTTTTAGAAGAACCGAGTCATATTGTAGAGGTTATCGACAATAATAAGACTCAGATTGAATATTTGGGTGATAGTATAAGTACCATTAAAGACATAATGAATTAAACTTTTTGAATAGATAATAGCCTTAAAATGAAAAGAAAACTCATGATAATGCATTACGGCAATCATTCTAACTATATATATTCAACTCTATTATAAATCTTCAGAATTACAAATAACCATTTACTTTAATAGAGTAATTTGGTTTAATTCTGTTGAAACTTTATCCCTAGAAATACATAGTAGATTATTCGTATGAAAAACGGTAAAGAGGAAGTAGTTGATCCTGCAACAATAAAGCAGGCAATCACTTACAATTCTTTTAATTGGCTCATTGAAACATTTAATAATGTATTTAATCCTCAAGAATTTTTGAGCCAAACTCATAATCCAAACTATAATGCTGTTAATCCTCAGATTCCTAGGCCTCCAGCTTCACTCTCCGCTCTAAATCCCCTTTTTTCTATGGCAAAGCAACTTATTGATCGATCTTCTAAAACAAGCCCTCACTTGAAGGCGGCTGAATCGAATACTTTAAAGGAACTCACTGTCCTAGCTGCTATGTGGATGCGTCCAGAGTATTTTCAATCACTTAATGAGAGTAATATAAATAATGATACTTCTATAGAAATTTCTATGAAATTCCTTGAAGAATTTGTTAACACAAGAAAAATAGATCTCTGGGTGCAATATTTAAAAGAAGAGGTAAAAAAGAACACAGATAGCGATTCATCAACAGAAGCTATAAATGAAATAATTGATTTAATTGCCTATGGTATTAAAGAAATTACCAAGGCTACCTCACCTATTAATACTTACTTAAATAAGTATGTCGACCCCTTAGACTTAAAGAAAGCAGAAGAATTAATACAGTGGCTTGATAAAAGCTATGGACACAAGTATTATAATTATTTCCAAAAGCAGCTCCAAGAATTAGAGAAAAAAATAAATGCAAGTAGGAATAAGGCTATGCTAGAAGGGGGTGAGTATATACAATCTCTAGTGCAGCTTATAGCTCCAGAGTTTAACGTAAAAGACATAAAAGCCCATTTTAAAGAGAAAGCTGTAAAGGATAAATATCTCCAGTTCTCAAGTTTTATGCTTAAAGAAGTAACACCAGACATTTTTGAACCTAATTTACTCCGTAATTTTTGGGAAACCATCTATCGTAACCAATATAATAAGGTATTTTATCAAGTCTTATGTGAAAGTCTTCAAGATGAATTTAAGGATAATCTCCTTCATCAGAACGTACATCAAATTTATACATTATCGTTACTGGATACAATACATTATCAACCTCTTGAAGCTAGATCTCGTACCCCAACTCATTCCCTTAATGGACTTCCTAGTAAGAATTTTGGGTATAAGATGGACACATCTTTAGCTTACGCCAATTGGTTAAAAAATAACCCCCTAGCGCGCATTGCAGGAGATATTATAGTTGATGCTTTTGAGCATGTTATAAATATAGGTAAAAGCTTGAATATAAATGATTTCGTTAATCTCTTGTGCGAGGATATTTACTGTAATGATCGGTACAATACGTATCAAAAGATAAGTGACTCTCCTTTTTATGATATCTTATATTGCTTTGAATCTTTCTTTTTTAAAAAAGCTCTACAACAATCCTTCAAAAAAATCAAGAGAGATATACATACCTCGGTTGCTCAATTATTAAAGGAAAGAGTAATAGAGCGTGATTTTATAGAAAAGGCTCAACACATTTTAGAGGATTTTAAAAATTTCTGTAACAACACTTCTGACTTAGTTCTAGGAGTCGGGTTTAATGGTAGGTTGTTTAATAAAGATATTGATTCAAATGATAATAGAAAAGAAGCGATTTGGCTGGCTTTCTCTTACAAAGGAAGGAGTAAAGGAGGAGAATTATTACTGGAATTGATAAAATATTTTGTAAGTCAGAGCCCAAACACCTCAACTGATCTTATTGAACAAAACGGAACTATTGATAAAATAAAATTAGAGAAATACCAACCTTTGATAAAATGGCATATAAAGCAGGCAATTAAGTATTATAGCTCCGGTCCAAAAAGCTTGCAGTTATCTGACTATGCATTGAAAAAGAAAGCACTTTTTAAAGAGTTTTTATCTCAATTAGCAGATAATAGTTCTTTATATAGTAACGAGTTAATAAAATGGATAAAAGAAACAAGCAATTGGTATAAGATACCTATAGCTATCAAAATTGCAGAGGAACTTTCTGTGCCTGAGCTTAAGCTGCAAGAATATACTAGGGAAGTAATATTTGCAACCTTAACAATAAAATACTTCTTTGAAAAGTTTCCTCATTTAATAGATATCTGCTTCTTAAATTGGAAACCTCAAATAATTTCTCAATTAAGCAATTCAGATTCTAGATTAACCGAGGAGATCAAGAATAAGAATTTCGAACAACTATCTGAACCATCTAAGATAATAGCTTTACAGAAGATGGAAATCATAGTTAAAGCAGTGCACTCAGATATTAAATCCATTTGGGAGCCAGAAATACACGAATTGCTTCAATCATACCTTCGAGATAAAAATACTAAACTTAGAGAACAAGGAACGTTGCTTCAAAAAAGGTTGAAAAAAGAATTAGAAACGCTAAAAAAAACCGAAGCAAATTATAAGAGCGCTTTAGACAGGTTAAATAATACCCTAGAGAAGAGCGACATACTTGAAGATAAAAAACACCAAGAAACAGCACCGTTAGCGAAAAAACTGAAGGAAATATTTGAAGCCCAAAATGCTACCGCACTTTCAATCCAGAAAGATTTACAGGAGTCCAAAGATAATCTTGATTATTTAGCTACTGTTAAGGATGCTTATAGTTTAAACGAAGATCATTACCTTGAGTTTAAAAAATTTTTCTTTCAAAAGCGTATTGCATCCCAATGTATAGAGCCATTATTCGCAAAAACTTTAGGACATGACCGTTTTTTCTCTGTTTTCACTACGCCAAATTATGAAGTAAAGATTCCAATACCTGATCCAAATGATACTGAAGGAAAGCCTTTAACGCTTGGCAACCTTAATCCTTTAAAAGTTATACCCCCATGTAATAATAAGTGCCAGTTTCACGCCTTAGGACATGTATATGTAGGAGATTTACTTATCAACACTAGTGTAGATGATTTAGATGAAATGCGTCATATACATGGACTTGGGGAAGTACCCGATAGAATGATGACCTTTCCTCATTATCAGAATAATCAGCAACCCAATGACCAACATACAGTTCTTTACTTTCCTAAGGATGATGCTTATGAAGAAATGAATCTAAATGGTGACCCTTACTGCACCGAAATACTAGGTGATAACTCTGGATCAAATCCCCGTTAAATTGCTTTTTAATAGCTCTTTTTCTATTTAGAACCCAATTTAAAAATTATCAAACTACTTTAAGCTAATCACCCTTTTACTTATTTTCATTATAAGTTTTCTGGCGTAGTATATAATTCGACTACATAAAGCGACTCTTGATATATAGTTATAGCTCTAGCTTGGTATTTTATTTCGATTATTAGGCCTTTCCTCGTATTAAATTTACGCTATATTATCCTCTGTGAACCTACCAATGTTAACTTATTGTTAACGCTTTTATATAATAATATATAAAAATACAATGCTAGAAGGAAAATTTTATGACTCCTAATAATATGCCACAGCTTGATTTAGAAAAAAGAATCAAGAACATGCTTGCAATGGACTTTAACCTAGAAAACGCAGGTGGAAGCAAACGAATAAGCCTTGCGCAACTTGATGGCATAACTATTATCCCCGATCTAAATAATCCTGATACTTACCTTCTTCTAGATAAGAGGAAAGGCAACAAAGAACTAGCTAAAGTTAGAGTTGACTCTAACAGATTTGTACGCTTTCCTTCAGCTACCGATAAAGAGAAGGCTTTTACTTATATGGGCTTTGCCTTAAAGGACGCCGAGCTTGCAATGAACACTAAGGGTACTACTGGACAGGTATCTTCAAAAACATCTTCTATGCAAAATTCATCCAGCTCAGAATTATCCTCCTCAGATGAGCTTGAGAAAAGAGCTAGTGAAAAACTAACAGAGCAAGAACTTGCTACATGGCGCCGCTATAACGAAGCTAAAAAGAATCTTAATTACAAGGAACAGTATAATCCCGAGATACATAACATAATCCAAAAACTATATTCTGCAGAAGAAAAGACGCTAAAACACCAAGCCGTAGAAGAAGTAAAAAGGAGAAGCCAATCACAAAGCACCTCTAAGTCTAATATTCTTGAAGCTAGAGAGAATGGTGAAATAAAAATCCCTGATAATTATCCTGCTCCAATTACTGTTAAAAAGAATGATGGATTAAGTAAAAAAACAGTTACTACTTATAGCCCTTCTAAGCCCACACAAGGATATGCACCATTAGATATAGAAATGGATTATAGTAATGGTAAGATGCAGCTTATTATCAACGGGCAGAATATACAATTAAAACCTGGCGTTACAACTTACATAACTGTTGATCCGCAAGGTAAAGTAAAGGGTATCCACTGAAAAAGATATAGAACTGGGTCAACCTTTAAGACCATCAAGACAACAAGAGGGGTCTTCTCAAGGAATTGCAAACCCAAGACCAAACTCAGGGTTTACACCTAGTACTAAACCTACAACAGCAGGGCAACAACAAAAAGATACTAGCTTAAACGGCCTACCGCAACAAGGTGCTGTACAAAATCCGAGTACTTCGCCTGGAAACCTTAAGCACACTCTAGCACATCATACGCATAAAACTCTAGCACAGCATAAACACCCTAAAAACCCTTCCGGTGAAACTCAAGATGCTATTTTTGAGCTGACCCGAATTCATACTATTAACTGGTTAATGTCTTTAGAATCAAAGATCCTAGAACTTGAGTCAAATGTAAAGCAAAAGACCCCTATTGCTCCTAAGCTGATCCAAGGCATATTGTATGATCATGCGCAAGTAAAACAACGTATAGAAGATTCAAAGATCGCTTTAGCTAACGCTAAGCAATTAATGACTGAAAACAAACATTTGTTCGATGCCGCAAAAGAAGAATATAAAACAGAGCTAATTACTTATACAAAGAAAAAAGAAGAATTAATACCTGTATTAGAAGAACAAGCACATATCTTAGAAAATTTCCTTAAATCAAAGTTTGGGTTAGATCTTGCAGAAAAACACTCTTCTATTGAGGCTATAAATAATACTATTAAAGATGTAGAAAAGTTTCAAGACCAAAAAAAAAACATACCTCAGAGAGAAAATAAACACGCTGCAGCTCGTAGTAAACTTATAGAAAACGAGAACCTGCTAATGAAAGAGTTTTACGCTAATCCTCGAGAGATCAACAAAAACTTTTTAGAGTATGCTAAAAGCATGGGATCAAAAGCAATGAATGCTCAAAAACCTTTAGACGAACAACAAAAAGAAGTGGGCATGCTATACTCTGTTACAGAAAAATATATAAAATCTCTACAAAAGACAGTTGCAGCCAACAGACAAATTCTACAGGAAAATCCAGATTTAATTCATTCAGATCCTTACGTAATGAGAGCAAAGAAGAGAGCCATTTTAGCTGAGAAACATTTAAACCGCGCTCTAGAGGATATAAGTAAGGTCGCTGGTAGATTAGAAAAAAAATTTGGGTTTAAAATTTCTGATCCAACCAACATTCAAGGTAATTCTAAACCACATGAGCAGAGTCAAACTTCCGTTTCTCAAAGTAATATTAATCCGGCAACCCAGGATTTACACACCCCCTCTTCCCCTTCTACTGTAAACCCTAATAAGTTAGCTGATATTAAAAACGATAAAGAGGGTAAAAACAAGCTAAACGGGATAATGAATAGTTTTAAAAAACATGTTGTTGGGACGAGGTTTAGAAGTGGCCCTAAAGCGGCAAGTACTCCTCTACCAAAAGGCAAAGGAGTTAACCTTAGAAATTCACAAGACAAAGGAAAGTCTAAAATGTAGTATCCTCTATTCGCCAAAAGCTGTGTCTAAACCTAGCGCGGGTATAGAGTTATAAGCTCCTAATGCAATAAATGTGTTAACTAAATCCATGCCTCCAGCTTTATAAGCATCGGTAAGTAAATTAGGTACATTCAGCGCCCAATTGTCATAATGTATCTCAGGGACAGCCATTACTGTACACGAAGTCTTGTCATCAACAGCTTTCATCGCTTTCTTTATTAATGGAGCATGCTCCATCTTAATCTCATAATCCATAATAGTGTTTATTATAGAATCTTCTATACTGCTATATCCATCCGAATTGAGAATCCCCTTTTGGCATAAGGTTATCATTATGCCTGCATCCTTATAAGCAAGGGCTTTCTCTGGCTCTTTAGTTAGATTAACCATCGCTTTATCCTTTATCTTAAGCATCGCTGATAAGAATTTACCTTTTTGATGTTCAATATTTTGTATTTGGAACCTCTTATTCAAGGTCACTTCAATAGCTATGTGTTTTATAAGCTTCTGCGCTTCCTCAAAGTGTTTTAAGTTTAGAAGTATATTTTTTGCTTGGTTGTCTTGATTAATACCATAAGCTATATCTATTGCTTTATTAACTGCACCTATAATTAAGCTAGCACAAGGTATAATAGTTACAGAATCCTTTACTAGGTCTACAACATCGGTTAACGCATTAGACTTGCCTTGGACCCTACCAGCATTCTCTACAAAAGCGCTCATTACGTAACTATCAGCGAACTGCTTGAATGAATCATAGTAGTTTTGCAGCCTTGGGTTATTCTTTATCTGCGTAAGTTTATATTCCTCTTCTTCCCAAGCTTTATTATGCTTTATAGAGTAGCTAACCTCTTGCTTATATGCAACCTTAGAGCTTTTTATTTCTTCGTGTATGCTTCTTAGTTCTTCCCTAACAGCAAAAGCATGTTTTATTTCTTTTTTCTGATCGCTACTAAGGGCTTTTCTATCAAAATCCTTTGATTGGTAATATTTGTGTGCTAAATCTAATAACTCTAGAGCATAACCCTCATTCTCTTCTTTTGTTGCAAAGTCTTGATTCTCTTTATCTTTTTCAGCCATATCTAAGGCCATTTGCGCAGCTTTCAACAGCCCCCATACGTCTGTTGGATATTTTTTAAAGAATATGTCGAAATAAATAACCGCATTATCATAGTCTTCAAGGTTACTATAGCATTCAGCCAGATCATCGTAATCAACAAAGCCATCTTCTCCTGAAAGTGATAACTCTGCTTTATAATATTCTATTGCCTTCTTATATTCTCCAATTTCCTTATAACAAACTGCAAGGTCATTAAAACATACGGGTTGATTTTTCCAAACTTGAACTGTTTTTTCGAACAATGAAATCGCTCCATTATAATCCTTTTCATCCATTTTTATTCTAGCTAAATTGCATAAGCTAAAAGGATTTAATTCGTTTAGCTCTAAGGCTTTTAAGTAATATTTTTTTGCATTTTCTGGTTCGCCTAAACAATTATAAGCATTCCCTAAGATTGAATAAAATGTAGAGTCGCAGTCTAATTTATCCGCTGTTTCAATAATTTTCTTATAAAATTCTTTTGCTTTATTATCTTCTTTAAGATCAATATATGCTGCGGCCTTTAAATTAAAAACAAACAAGGAATTAGGTTCGATTCGAAATATTTTTTCTGCATAAGCTAAAACTTTTTCTGTTTCTCCTGCAAATCTATTCGCTACTCCCTTGTAATATAAGGCCTCTATACAGTTGGGATCTATCGATAATGCTTGATCAAGAAATTTATTTACCTCTCGCAGGCTCGCTTCATCAGAAGCTAAATTATTTACACCTAATTCTATAAGTTGCTTTATACTTGGCATAAAAACTCCATACTATAATTGTTTTAATATTTACTACTATTCTTTCTCATAAATTAGCCTAACGAGATGTTAACCTCAACTAATAATTATGCAATAAGGGCAAAACTAACTTAACTACTTAAAGTTAATTTTTATACATTATAACATATATTTTGGTTGCACTAAGCTAAATACAACATAAAATGGTGCTTTATACAAATATTAATCTTTTGTTAACGTTGATTTGATAATATATAACCATCAACGTTGATTACAATTTTGTATGAAGTTTAACAAAAGCTCTCTTTTTAGCCTTAAGAAAAACATAAGTGCGTCATTTGCAAGGCCTCATACTACATCTATAGCTTCTCATTCTTCTTTGAATACCGAGTCTATGTCTTTTGTTCCTCAATCTATAAAAGACAATAAATCCGTTCTTGACGCTGCAAATAACATAAAAAAGTCTCTAGTAGCCTTCGGGTTTATCCCTGACCTTAAAGACACCGCTGTTAGTTCTACAAGATTTAAAAAAAGTAAACCCGCCTTTGTTGGCTTACAAAGCCCCAATATTAGTTCAATTCCTCTGGACAAAGAACCTAACTCTATCAGGGAGTTTTCTGAAAAAAATATAGATAAGTTCTTAGAAATTCAAAGCAGAAAAGGAAGCAAAGAATATAACCACACCCCTTATAATAAATCAAAAAAACCCCGCTCTGGAATAAGCTTATAGAGCTCTATCTCTCTACTTCATAATCAGAACACTGATTTTATCAGAGTTATATAAATTAATAAATGTATTATTGATAAGCGAAATCAACTGAGTCTTGGTTAATTGATTAAAATGTGTGGTAGAGGGTACCCTGCTAAGCTTTACAGGAAAAAATTCAATAATACATATCTTTTCAAAGTCCTTAATCGCTATATTTATATTCTCCTCCTGGGCTGTATTTATTGTAGACATTACTTGTTGAATCGTAGCTTCAAATGGTTGTTTGTAAAGGTTCAATATAATACTCTCAGAATCGCTCTCTAGAAATATTTTCCTCGGATCAATATAATCTCTTACTAACGACACAATATCGATCTCCTGCCTCCCTAACTTAATATACTCTGAGCATTCAAGGCTAAGCTTATATAAGTCCTGGGTAAATACGTCGGTATCTTGCACTATACTTGTTAAGTCTGTTAGGCTATGGGATAGCGAAGAGAGCTCTAGGGTATCACCTACTAATTCTAATGCATATTTTTGTTTCTCTTTAATCTTCTCTATTAGCGCCGTGAAGAAATTATGCGAAATCATCTCTCTTTCATATAAATGCTGTACTCTAACATTGAGAGCTCTGTTAGCACTTACCGTCTCCTGAAAGATTTGCAAAAACCCTTCAAAGGTATTTATAAAACGCTCAACCTTTTCCAAAGAACCATTTTGATTTAAGACTAGGCCAGAGTCTGTTTGCCTAGCTAGATCTTCGATTTTACTAATTATATTTCTGACAGGGGATATTATCTTAGCTTCTACAAAGCTAGCAAATATAATAATTGCTGATGTTAAGGCAATGATCACCAGCAAAGATTTCATTATCTTTATAAGCAAATCTCTCTTTATCAACGCAGTATCGAATAAAAGTATTATTTCTTGCTCATGCACTGAGTAATGATATAAGACTCCTAGATAGCTCTGTGTATTGAAAATGATATTTTGAATATAATTTGTTAAGGGGCTTACAGCTACCTCTGTTGCTCCAGTGACCTTGTAATTCGATAAGTCTGCATTCGAGAACAATATATCATTTAAATAATTTCCAAATTTCCTATTTTTAATGAATTTCGTAAAAGCCTTTAGCTCAATACTGAATATCAACGCTCCATCAAAGTTATTATTAATATCTGTAATACTTACTGCAAGCGGTATAGCCCATGACCTGGTTAACACTCCGATTAATGGTTCGTCAATTTGTATCTTGTCGGGCTCTTTTACCAAAGCTCGCAAGTAATCTCTATGCTTCAAGCTATGGTTAATATAGGTGTCTTTAGGGTTATATAAAGCCGATACAATCTCGAGGTTTTTGTTGAGTAGAAGCACTTCCCCTACCCCACTCAGAGGCTGAAACTTAATCTTTCTTAAGTGGTCAGGCTGGATTTTCTTTTGTTTTATCTTAAGCTTCTCTACTTTAAGTTTCAAATCTATCAGCTCCTGGGAATATGACCTTATAACGTTAGATATGTTAGCCTCTAAAATTTTCGCCTCTTCAACTACCATTTTCTGGAATTCATAAGATGCTTCTAGTATAATATTGCAGGAACAAAGGATAAATACAAGTAGCCCAATAAGAGATATGTTTCTATATAGAAAGCTTACTACTTTACCAAAATTACTAACGCTCATTTTCTTAACAACCATAATATTCAAAGTTATTACCACTTACGTCAATTATATCTTCTTCATACGATGGGTAATCCTTTCTTAGTAGCTCATCTCTTAGGGGAATATATACTTCGGTAGGTAAATCCTTCACTGCTTGGACATAATGGAATAAACCATGTCCATTGCTGTCTTTTTTGCCCTCAAAATATTTCGGCAAAGCTTCTTTTCCAAGCATGATGGCATACACTGGGTGCAGGCAAGCCTCTTTAAAACTGAATAACGTATAATGTTTGCACTCATAAAGCAAGGGATCAAGTTCAATAAGGTTTTTAAAAGTTTGTGGGTATTTAACTCCACAATCTTCTACGCTAAATATTAGTACCTTGCTATGGTCAATATTTGATAAACCACCAAAATCTGGTATTGCCGCAACGCACACCCCTCGCATATAACCAATAAGAGTTGCTGTATCAACCTCCGAAAGCTTATAGTCTTCGGTTAAAATCCTAACTAACTCATTTTTCATCATTGCCATATCCTTTGCACCCGTACTAAAGGTAAAAAAGCAAAATTCTGATTCGGGCTCTTTTATAGTATCGGTCTTACTGTCTAGGAATCTAGGTAAAAGATACTGTTCGGTTAGTGGCTTGATATAAGGCGCAATATGATACTTATTCATATTATACTTATAACCTTCCAGAGTCCTTGTTAACCTGTTTGCTAGTGGATGAATAATTATAGGCTTACAACTATATCCTTCAGGTACTGGGCTAACAAAATATTCAATCGCTTTTCCCAGGGCTGAAACCCCCTTTCTATCATCTTGACCAGCACCAGGAATTACTATTACGTTGCTATCTAGTATCTCTTCTTCGGTAGCATATCTAATCTGGCTTACCCCTTGTGCATCCTTGAATCTAATAAAGGCTTTACCTAGATCCTCTTTAAGTTGAGCTGGACTATCTTGTAAATCAAGATGCGTTGGTACGCCCCGAACAGAGTCTATAAAATATTGCTCAGCAATTGCTCTTTTTTGCTCTAATGTATTCCCATTGCTAGGAATGCTATCTTGCAGAGTAGCTGGCCACAATGGTTTATTCCATCTTGTTAATACTTTTGGAGCAAAACCTCTAAATAAATTAGAAACTCTCATAATGGTGTACTTTTTCAATAAAGTTGAATATTCCAATAATGTCTTCGGTGTCGCTCAATCCAGGCCGGCAGTTCACTATTATACCTGGTTGATTAAGGTCGTATGGTACAAAGCTGTACTTCTGCACCCTACCAATTAAGGCCTCCTTGAGAAGCGGAGCGTATATGTTGTATCTTTCGTTACCTAAAATATCTAGTAACGTCTTACCCTCTATTTTTTCAAGGGGCTTATCTGATAATAGATTGGCATATTCAGGATTAACACGCTGAATCAGCATATGCCTATCCATATAAAAGAAGAAAGGTAAACCAGTAAGAAGGAGATCAATTGATTGATTTGTTAAAATAGTATGGTGTTCTACTAACTCAGGAGCGTCTCCACTACCATAAAGCACCCAATCCATAGCCACCTTAATACCTAGATATTTTTTATATACTTCCAGATACTCAGCCAATATATCAATATTTACAAAATAAGTCTTATTCGCAGGAGTCTCCCATTTCCTTATTGTAGCCGCGCAAATACCATACCTCCTTTGAAAGAAATCCCTACTATAACTTACGTATTTTCTAAGCTCAATCATCCTCTTGGCGAAGCTTTCATTACATTCAATAAGTGGCATAGAAGCATTATATATATTAATGAACGTTAACAATTAACACCTTTTAATCTACTTGTCAATACATTATTCGTAATTTTATTATTGACAAATGTATAGGGAATAATCAAATTTACAATTTTTTTGATATTTTCTTTTCTCTCAACTCCTTTAAACAAACGTATTTACTACTATTATTTGTTAATCATTATAAAAATATCAAAAAATTTGATATTTCTTTGTTGACAATGTTATAGGTTAAATTATATTTATACTTTAGAAGCGCGTTTTAATAATGGTTAGTAATATGGCGTCTAAAGATTCAATGCGATTCGATTATCTCTTGAGAGAAAAAATCATTTTGCAAAAAATAAATTTTATTATTAGAAGGAATTTATTAGAAACAATTGGAGAAATTGAGGAAGTTTTAACTAAAGCAGAGCAAGAGTACAAGGACAAAATTAGCACAGAAGATCTTCTCAAGCTTCAGGATACCACCTTTTTATTTTATAAAGATTTAAGTAAGTTTCTTCGTAGTATCTCTCATAAAGCCTACCAGCATACTTTAAATTTAGAGCACTCAAATAAAGAGCTTTTCAATTGTGACTCAGGTAAATAATTATGAGTAAAGATATAAACGAGCTAAAAGCTCATATTGCAGTCAATGTAAAAAACATTTTAAGAGAACATACTCTACTCGCAGGATGTACTATATCGTCTTTTCTAAGCGATTTAGATTTTAGCGAGGAAGTAATTCAACAATACGATCTCTTTCTATTGAATGATGAATTGGATAAGCTAGTAAACAATATAATCGCCTCAGGAACTATGCAGGCAGAAGAAATGATAAGAAACTTTAATTTTAGGCTTAGTGGTAGGTAAAAAACATATATAATCATCCAGTACAAAATAATTTGAAGGAGTATATATGAAATTTACAGTAGAGGATCTTAGAAAGTTACGAAACTCACCCTTACCGTCTAATTATGAGGCTAGTTTAACCTACTCTCTAGCCCTGAAAGCAATGGGTTACACTGATGTAGATGAGATGAACAAAATAGTAGCAATGTATATAAGTTTCAGAGAACAAGCTCCTATTAATGAAAGAATGTTTATTGACGATTTATTTAATGCATTATTAAACTTAGGGAGGAAAGAAGATGATTCGTAATCGAAAGAGTTTTGTCTTATGTACTGATTTAACATGTAAAGCCATTAATAGCTTAGGTGAATCTCATAAAAACGATCAGAAGTATGTATATATATATTTTTTCCTCCTTGTTGTGGGAGCATTAAGTCTTTTCTACCTAAGCTATGATATAACCAAAAAGAACAGTAACGTTTTAAAGCTTTCCTTTAATGATATCAGAGCTTCTTCGGCTTATATAGCTAACACCATCGAATCAGCAAAGAAAAGTATCTATATCTCCGAGAATACACTTTCAAGATTCTCAGTCCTACCAGCTTTAGAAACTCTATATAAAAAAGGAATCAAAATAAGGCTTCTGAAGACAAATAAATCTTTGCCTCGTACCCTGCCCTACTTCCTACAAAACTCAAGTAAAAATGTTGGATATATTGATGTTGATCCATACATAGCTAACAATATATTTTTAATTATAGATAAAGCTACAATTATTAGAACTGACTTTGCTTTTCGATTGGGCGATGATCGCCTCAATGGCTTGCAGTATATATTAACAGCTTATGATGAAAACATTGCTAGAATGTTCATAAAGCACAATTTAGACTAAAATATTAAACAGTATAAGCTTCAACAACGCTTCTATAATGAGCAAGAGGCTAGCTTACATGGGTAAAGATAAATAATTTATTTAACCATATATCCTTACTTAACGCGAGCTATGGATAAGGATTATTGTAATTGATGTTTAGGATAAGTATTGAAATGGTTATTAGACCTTCGTTAATATAAGTTTGTAACAACAAAT
>JAQSWU010000044.1 GCA_029266475.1 Rickettsiaceae bacterium
CCATCTCCACGTATACCAAAGGTAAAAGCTTCTGCGGTAGGAGTGCCTGAGTTAAAAGCTAATAATGAGGTGCTAGCACTAGAGCGAGAGACCCCATCTTCACGTATACCAAAGGTAAAAGCTCCTGTGGTAGGAGTGCCTGAGGTAAAAGCTAATAATGAGGTACTAGCACTAGAGCGAGAGACACCATCTCCACGTATACCAAAGGTAAAAGCTTCTGCGGTAGGAGAGGCCGAGGTAAAAGCTAATAAACCTAAATTAGATAATACTAATAATACTAATTTAAAGCATGGCTCTACAAATCGCTTTATGTTTGAGTATTTAGATCTTTTAACTGATTCAATAGCTTCGAGGTTAAGTTACCTTTCCAAAACAATTATTCAAGGTTTTGCAGCTGGCGAAGAAGGTGAGGTAGAGAGAAGAGTATGGTTTAAAGGATTATTTAATTCAACTAAACATAAAGATTTACCGGTTAATGATTCCATCTTCGATACAAAGCATAAAGGTTTCACATTGGGCCTAGATGCAGAGGTGAAAGATAATTTTATTTTAGGGGGCTCATACTCCTATATTGCTTCAGAGGCAAGCTTAAGGCTAGCTACTGATAAAACTTTGCAAGAATCTCGAATTCATACTTTTGGGCTATACAATCAATATCTTGTTAATGAGAAGTTTACGATTAACTCATATTTAAGTTATGGAAAAGCTTTTATAAAGTATGATGACCAAAGTGAAAATAGGTCTAAAACAAAAGGTAATATAGTGAGGCTTAAAGTTGAAGGGTTGCGACATACAAAAATTGGAGGTGGGATCAGTTTAATACCTAAGCTTGGCCTTAGCGCTGATTATATATGGATTAATGCATTCGAAGATAGAAGTTCTTCTGTTAAACAGAGGATAGCAAAACGAAGAAGCAATAAGCATGTCATAAATCTCGGGTTAAAACTAGAAAAATTGATAGAATTTAATGACTTTGCCATTACGCCTAGTGTACATTTTAATATTGATCATGCAATGAGAAAAAGAAACTCTAAAATTAATTTTATAAAAGAAAATTTGTCAACTACCTCAGCAGAGCCCATGAGCCCTATAAGGAATATTTGTAATGTTGGCGCCGCCTTGAACATACAGCGCAAGAAAAGAATTAGCTTTGATATTGGTTATGATCATAGTTGTAGCAGAGGGTTTAAAAGCCATACAGCATATGTGAGTTGTAAGTTGGAGATTTAGACGGTATCAAAAGTTTGAATATAGCTAACTTAAGCTATTTATTAATTTCTATGCGGAGGAATTAATAAAAAAGAGCCTGTATTTATCTAATAAATACAGGCTCTTAATGAAGTTATTTAAACATGTGGTTTATGCAGATAGTCTCTTTCTACCTTTTGCTCTTCTTCTTCTAATAACTTCTCTGCCGCCTGGAGTTTCCATACGAGCTCTAAAGCCGTGTCTTCTTTTTCTGACTAAATTACTTGGTTGAAATGTACGTTTCATTATACTTACCTTATTTTAGGGTTTATTTACCACACTAATCTACGCTTATGAACTTAAGAAGCCTAATTAAATAGAGCAAATTAGATGCGTATATTTTTAAATTAGAATTAGCTATACAAAAAAATAAGCGTAAAGTCAATGGGAAAATGTTGACCTTAAACATATTTTAGCCTTAAATAAGAGTGTTATTTTAAAAAATACTACTGTTTAGCAAAATTTAAGGCCGAAAATATGGATTTTCTTAACAATGTGACAATTGCTACAATTAGCAAAATTATAGATAAAATCTGGCATTATACCTTAATTACGGTAGATAATAATGCTATTAAAGTCAGTAATATCATTCTTGCTACTATTTTATTTTTAATTGGCGCGAAATATTCACAAAAAGTAAATAGAATAATAAAGCAATATATTAAGCAAAGGCTCAATACTGATAAAGATACCGCTAATGCATTAGAAAAAATAGGAGTTTATTTCATATATACTATATATGCGATAATAGCCTTACAAATAGCTAATGTTCCGCTGAATGCTTTTGCTTTTATCGGTGGTGCTCTCGTTCTTGGAATTGGTCTTGGTGCACAAAATTTAATCAATAATCTGATTAGTGGCTTAATTATTATGGTTGAGAAACCTATCAAAATAGGTGATATAATTGAGATTGATGAAACCAGAGGGGTAGTAACCTCTATTAACGCGCGCTGCATAATAATAAATAATTTTGCCAATATTGATATTTTAGTCCCTAATAGTAAACTACTTGAGAATAATGTTGTTAACTGGACTTATAATGATTCGATTATTCGCTCGCAGCTTGAGATTAAAGTAGTTCATCAATCAGACCATGATATTGTAATGGAAACGATACAAGAAATACTCAATGATAACCCATTTATACTTGATGAGCCACCATTTACGGTGTTTCTTGTTGAGATTAGCGAAATGGGGGCAAAATATGAGATTAACTATTATTGCGATATAAAAAATGGGCCTCCGCTCAAACAGATTAAAAGTGATGTTAATTTTCAATTACTTAAAAAATTCAATGAACAAAACATTGAATTTTCAATTTATTATTATCAATATGATCTCTTATCAAAAGGTCCGCTATGAATCTAATAGTACTTGCTTTAATTGCTTTTACCTTGATAGTTCTTATATTTGGTATTATTTTAATGGCCTCAGGCAACAAAAAGCTTAATGCAAAATATAGTAATAAGCTGATGGCTTTAAGGGTGGGGCTGCAAGCATTAGCAATAATAGTCCTTGCACTGATATATATTCTGGGGCGAAGGGGTACTTGAATCTATATTATTCTTGCTAAACTTAAAAATTCTAATAGAATTCACTTAATTTTATAAATAATTACGAAAATTCAATGAGTATTATAACAAGATTTGCCCCGTCGCCAACAGGTATGCTTCATGTTGGTAATATTAGAACCGCTATAGTAAATTGGTTATTTACAAAGAAAATGAATGGAAAATTCATGCTTCGCATGGATGATACTGACCTTGAACGTAGTAAGGAAGAATATAAACAGGCTATTATAGAAGATTTAAAATGGGTAGGCCTTGATTGGGATATATTCGCAACTCAATCAGAAAGGTTAGGCCGATATAATAAGGTAAAAGAAGAGTTGATTGCTTCAAATCGCCTTTATGAATGTTATGAAACGCCAGAAGAACTTGAGACAAAACGAAAAATCCTCGTAAGTAGCGGCAGACCACCTATATATGATAGGGCAGCATTAAAGCTTACTTCTGAACAAAAGCAAAAATATAAGGATCAAGGGCGTAAGCCGCATTATAGATTCCTGCTAAACGATGAGCAAATCACATGGCATGATATGGTCAAAGGTGAAATGAAATTTGATCCTGCAAATTTAAGCGATCCTATTTTAGTACGGGAGGATGGTAGCATGACTTATATGATCTCTTCAACTATTGATGATATAGATTTTGCAATTACTCATATTATTAGGGGGGAAGACCATGTTTCGAATACCGCTATACAGGTTCAATTATTCAAAGCATTGAACAGTGAGCCGCCAAAATGCGGGCATCTTGCTCTTATTCAAAGCAAGGATAACAAAATCTCCAAAAGAGTAGGGGGGTTTGACATAAGGAGCCTTAAGGGTGAGGGAATAGAACCGTTATCGCTGATTAGTTTTTTATCAACTCTAGGAACTTCAAAACCGATTACAGCTTTTGCAGATAAGCAAGAGGCTATAGATAGTTTTGATATAAAAAGCTTTTCCTTAAGCCCTACTAATTATTCATTTGAGGAACTCGAGCGGATTAACCAGAAAATCGTTAGTCAATATAATTTCTTAGAGGTAAGGGAAAGGCTAGAAGCTTTAGGATGCAGCGGTATTAATGAACAATTCTGGCTAGCTATTAAAGCAAATATCCATACACTGAAGGAGGTTATAACTTGGTGGCAAATTTGTAAAAACCCTGCAGGTTTGGTGCAAGAGGATAGAGAGTTTTTAATGCAGGCTGCAAGCTTACTTCCTGAAGGAGATATTAACGAAACTACGTGGTCTGAGTGGACAAAAAAGGTCGCTGAGGTGACGGGCAAGAAAGGAAAAGAGCTATTTATGCCACTTCGTCTTGCTCTTACAGGGATGGATCATGGACCAGAACTAAAGCAAATTTTACCGTTAATAGGAAGAGATGAGATAATCAGAAGATTAAGTTAGAGAAAGTAGTTTAAAATTCTTTAGATGGAGTAAGGCATTGATATCATTATTTAAGAAGCTCATTTTAAATAACTTTATGGTGGTAATATATTTGCTTTTTTTTGCTACTATGGTATCCATATCGTTGATTTCCCACAATGCGGGAGATCCTTCCTTAAGTCTTGCAACAGATCAAGCCCCCAAAAATATGGCTGGAGCATTTGGCTCAATATTATCTGACCTATTGCTTATTTGGCTTGGTCCGATAGCTGCAACCCTTCTTGCCTTAATACCTGCTAATTGGGCTTTTATAATAATGAAGCGGAAAAGTTTACCGCTTTGGTTTTTTAGGCAGGTTGCAGCGATTATGGTATTATTTTCTTCTGCCGCAAGCATATCTGCTCTTTCTGAATACCTTAATATTTTCAACTACGGTGGAATCTTTGGCGGTTTAATACTTGAGGCACTTGAGAGAACTGCCATCCCATTTGCTGGAATCATTGTAAGTTTAGCTTCAGTCTTGTTTTTATGCTTTGCCCTGGGCTATAGCTTTCCCGAGTATTTATCCTTAGCAAAAAAATTAGGTATTTATTGCAAAAAGATAGTATATTTATTTACTAATGCTACTCGTTGGATAATTTATATTTTCAGAAATTTTGCACAAGATATTTTAGCGAGAATCGCCGATACCAGCCGAAAAACAGAGCCTAAAGTCAATGTTAAGACTGTCGAAAAAGCTGCGCCTCAAATAACTCAGCCACAGAGTTTTGAAGCTAATGTTGAACCTTATATTCAAGCGGCTGTTCAAGCTGCAAGCAAACCATTACCTATACCAGAGCCAATTGCTCAAAAAGCTCCGGTTAAAGCTAATCCACCTAACATGCAAGGCTTCGAATTACCACCACTTGATTTATTTAATAAAGCGCCAAACACCGTAAGTAAGCAAGAAACACCAGATCAATTGAAAAAGAATGCGTCTGAGCTGCTGACTGTACTTAATGATTTTGGGATTAAGGGGAACATACTTGAAATTAACCAAGGTCCAGTTGTCACTTTATACGAATTCGAGCCTTCTGCAGGTACGAAATCTTCGAGAGTGATAGGCTTATCTGACGACATTGCCCGCACATTATCAGCTATTTCTACAAGGATTGCTGTAATTCCTGGTCGCAATGTTTTGGGTATAGAATTACCTAATAAACATAGAGCTTTTTTCTATCTTAAAGAGTTGATCGAAACACGTGAATATAATAATCAAGAGTTAAAACTGCCAATCATTTTAGGTAAGGATTTAGCAGGTAAAACATCAGTTGCTGATCTTGCGCGTATGCCTCATTTGCTTGTCGCAGGTACCACTGGGTCAGGAAAATCGGTAGCGATTAACGTGATGATATTATCTCTATTATATAGACATAGTCCGGATAATTGTAAGTTCATTATGATTGACCCTAAAATGCTTGAATTGTCGGTCTATGATGGTATACCTCATCTACTAACCCCTGTAGTGACAGAGCCGGGTAAAGCTGTGGTTGCGCTTAAATGGGCAGTAAAAGAAATGGAAAATAGATATAGGCTTATGTCTAATCTGGGGGTAAGGAATATAGATGGTTATAATGCTAAAATTACAGAGGCAATTAAGTCTAACCAAAAGCTTGAGCGTACTGTGCAGACTGGTTTTGACTCAGAAACTGGTAGGCCAGTATACGAAGCAGTGCCAATACCGCTAGAGAAGTTACCCTATATAGTAATCATAGTTGATGAAATGGCGGATTTAATGCTAGTAGCTGGCAAAGATATTGAATCATCAATTCAAAGGCTTGCGCAAATGGCTCGTGCAGCGGGGATTCATTTAATAATGGCAACGCAGCGCCCATCAGTTGACGTTATTACTGGTGTTATTAAGGCTAACTTTCCAAGCCGTATTAGCTTTAAGGTAACCTCTAAAATTGATAGCCGTACTATTTTAGGTGAGCAAGGAGCGGAGCAATTACTCGGTATGGGCGATATGCTTTACATGGGCAGCGCTTCGCAAATTAGCCGTGTACATTGCCCATTCGTAGCAGATGAAGAGGTAGAGCGAATATCTAAATATCTTAAATCGCAAGGGACGCCAAGCTATGTTATGGCAGTCACTGAATCTAATGAAGATGAAGATAGCACCTTTCCAGATTTAGGTGGTGACGATGGAGGTAGTGAGGCTGACCTTTACCGTCAGGCTGTTGCTATTGTTAAAAGGGACAAAAAGGTTTCTACTAGTTATGTTCAAAGGGTGTTGCGAATTGGCTATAATAAAGCAGCTAATCTAGTTGAACGTATGGAGAGAGAGGGAATAGTTTCAAGCGCTAATCATTCCGGTAAGCGTGAAGTACTTGGCGCGGAAGATTAATTATAAGGTAAGATCAAATATAACAAGCGTTAATTCGCTTTGATGGAATCATATAAAAAGCTGTGAGCCAAAGACTTGACTTTATTAGTACAAATATCTGTCTGCTCTGTTACAAAGCGCCATGGCTTATCTAAAGCTTTACTAATTCCAATTCTAGGAGTTGCTTTATAAGGGAGGCTAAGCTCACTATCAGCAAAATAGAAATGGCTTGAACCTATTAGGTCGATTTTATTATGCTCGAGGTTGATTCCAAGGAACTTACATAATTTTCCAGGCCCATTTAAATTAACTTCAGGAGGGGTGATAAGTTTTACGCCTCTAAACAGAACAGCTGCTGGCTTGCCTTCTTCCTCGGTTACTACATTTAAACAATAATACATTCCATATATGAAATATACATAACTAAAGCCGGCGGGGCCAAATAAGACTTCTGTTCTTTTTGTTTTGCCGCGGTGGGCATGGCATGCTGTATCATCTCCGTAGCCAATATAAGCCTCGGTTTCAGTGATGATACCTAAATTAGAGCCAAAAATAATAGCTTTACCTATTAAATTTTGGCTTACTTCCACTGTTGGTCCTTCAAAAAACTCTCTTGTTAATCTTTTCATCTTTACATCTTTTATCGCTGTACTTCTATCTAAATTAATATAATAATACTACAATATAATAATAGCACTAAATTATTTATATGAAAATAATGAACATAATGCTTAGTAGGATTCTAGGAGGGATAGAGCAATCTTTCTTGGACTATGAGCAAATAATTAATTTAAGCTGCAACAGGCCAGTAAATATAATTAGTACTAATGCAAAGATATCTAGTCAAATCAAGTGTTTCGAAGTAGTTCCTAACTTTTTTCAATTTGACCCAATAACTTTATGGAAACTTAGGAGGTTGATAAAAAAACATCAGCCTAAATTCATACTTGCGCATGGTAGCAGAGCTATAAAGCTCATAAAATTTGCAAAACTGGGGCTTAATATAAAGCTAATTGGTATATCACATAACTATAAGTATGAGCCGTTAGTTAGTTGTGACCACGTTATTGCTATTACTGAGCATATGAAGAATTTTCTTATTAATAAAGGAATGCAAGAGGAAAAAGTAACGGTTATAGCAAATTCTATTAAAATTGATCGAGAATACAAGACTTCTAGAGCTCATGAAGTGCTAACTATTGGCTCGATGGGTAGGTTTGTAAAGAAAAAAGGGTTCGATGTGTTGCTGCACGCCTTTAAACTCTTAAAAGACCAAGGTATTAGGTTTAAGGGTGTCATCGGAGGGCAGGGGGAGGAAGAAGATAATCTAAAGGCTTTATGCACTAAACTTGGCCTGGATGACAGCGTTACTTTTCTAGGTTGGGTAAAGGATAAAGAAGAATTTTTCAGCCAAATTGATATTTTTTGCTTGCCATCCTCGCATGAACCGTTCGGTATAATATTGCTTGAAGCTATGTTGCACTCTAAACCAATTATTACAACTAACAGCGAGGGGCCGTTAGAAATAATTGAAGATGGCAAAACAGGTATATTCTTCGATATAGGGGATGAGCAAGGCCTCTTTGACGCAGTAATTAAGTTGATGAGCGCTCCAAAGCTAAGAGCAACAATAGCTAAAAATGCCTACTTGAGAGTTGTTGAAAATTATGGTATTAACAGTGCGTCAGAGAAATTCAGAGAACTTTTATCAAAATTATCATAAATGTATTATAACCATTCAAAACTTACGAACGGTCTTCAAGTTGTAACTTGTAAGATGCCAAACTTTAGGTCTGTAGCCATAAATATAATAGTTAATGTTGGCAGTAGAAGTGAATCTTTAATAGAAAATGGTATATCGCATTTTCTTGAGCATATGGCCTTTAAAGGCACGAGTTCTCGGACTGCTAAGCAAATTGCCGAAGAGTTTGATAATATTGGTGGTCATTTTAATGCTTATACTTCAAGAGAGCAAACGGTATACCATGCTAAGGTTTTAAGCGAATATACCGAAAAAGCCGTGGATATACTTGCTGACATCTTGCAGAATTCTGTTTATAACCCTGAGGATATACTTAAAGAACAAAGCGTTATAGCACAAGAAATTGCTCAAACTTTAGACAGCCCAGATGACCTCGCTTACGAGAAACTGCTGGAGGTCGCATATGCTGAGCAGTCCCTTGGTCGCTCGATCCTGGGTACCGTTGAGAATATCAATAAATTCGATAAGACTATATTAAAGCAATATGTAGATAAGCATTATTTTGCCGAAAACATAGTTATTGCTGCAGCAGGGGACGTTGTTCATTCGGTGATAGAAGCTTTAGCTAGCAAATACTTTAATGGTTTTAAATCAAACTTAGCAGTAAAATTCGATAAGAGCGTTTATACAAAAGGTCATTCCTTTATCGATAAGGATCTTGAGCAGGTAAGCTATATGCTTGCCTTTGAAGGACTGCCATACATGGATATAAATGGCTATTATAAAGCTCAATTAATGTCAATAATCTTTGGCGGAGGTATATCATCAAGATTATTCCAAGAGGTTAGAGAGAATTTAGGACTTGCTTATTCAGTTGGCTCTTTTATGAGTTCGTACTTTGATACAGGCCTGTTTATGATCCATGCAGGAGCTGCAAGAGAGAATTTATTTAAGCTTTCTGAAGTAATAAATAAGGAAATAACAGAAATCTGCTCAGCAATAAACCAAGAGGAATTGCAAAGAGCTAAAGCCCAGGTAAGGTCAAATTTACTTATGGCAGATGAAAAACCAGGTTACAAATCTGAGGAAATAGGCCGGAATTTTTCTATATTAGGTAGATTTTTCCTAACAGAGGAAATATTAGACATTATTGATAGCGTAAATAACCAGGATATTATCGATATCGCGCAAAGAATATTTAAGACAAAGCCTGGCCTTTCAATTGTTGGGCCTAAAATGAAGAACATAACTTATGAATCACTAGTCTCCGCCTAACACTATAGTGAAATTAGTTGAGTTGTGGTACTAGAAATAACGAGCGCAGCGTATGAGTAATACGTAAGCGAGGAATGACGACGTACCACACTTTAAATAA
>JAQSWU010000045.1 GCA_029266475.1 Rickettsiaceae bacterium
AGACAATTCGGCTTAGACGTTTCAATTTGTTAAAAACCATAGAAACCCTCTTCAATAAAACAACCTAGTACTTTATACATAAATTCTCGCAACACTACCATCTATATCATACAGTCTCTTATTTTAAATCAACAAAATCGGGCGAAGATCAAATTCTCAAAATAGTAAAGTTTCAAGGTATTACGACCTGTACACCTTGGCAGCAGACGATAATGTTAATAATTTCTTATTATTAAAAATTAAGTTGTAAAGCTACATAAGTGTAATATTATAATCTTCATATATATTTTACTGTCTAGAGGCAACAAAATATCATTAATATATATGTTAACTCTTTATAGGTAACTTATTGATCTGACTTGTTTATTATATAAATGTAATTACATCACCTTACTTTAAATATAAAAGGAATATGAAACCCTCTTATTATAATGTCAATATTAACATAACAATCGTAATAGATGTTTTTCGTGCTTTCACAACAGCTTCTTATGTTTTAAATGCTTATCCAAGTAGCTATATTCTTACAAATAAAAGTGACGTTATATTGCAGCTTGCAAATGATTATAAGAATCCCTTATTCATTGGTAAACCAGAAATAGGCTCAAATTTTAAATATGATATACCTAACTCTCCGACTAGAGTAAAAGATATTAACATAACTGACCAAAATATCTTACACAGAACTGAAGCAGGTGCTAAAGGGTTACTTATGGCAAAAGACTCAGATATAGTACTTGCTGCTAGTTTTGTTAATGCAAATGCTACGGTAAATTATATTAAAAAGCTTGATAATACAAATATTGAGATAATGCCTATGGGACATGAGGCTACAACCCCCTCGTTAGAAGATGATGTTTGTGCTTCCTATATAAAGGCTTTAATAAACAATGAAAAGTTTGATTTAAATTTACATAAAGAGGAAATCAAAGAAGGGCCTGGTAAATACTTCTTTTCTAATGATCAATGGCAATACCCATATGATGATTTTGACCTCTGCCTTGAATTAGATAAATTCGATTTCGCCATTAAAGCAGAGGTCCATGACGATTATTCAGTCCTAACGCGCTGCTAATAAGCTTCCTAAAGATTGGTAACTCTGGTTTGATCGCAATATATCCATCAACAGATCTCGAATTCCCCTCCCCCTCCAACGCAATTTATCAATAGTTTTTTTATTCATATTATTCCATTCTTCTCTGCTAACCGACTGTTTAATGTCATACATATAAGAAAAATTTGGAGTATTAAGTGCAAAGTGCATTGGATGAATAAGTAAAACCTTGGTTCCATGCTGTTTTAATTTCATTTCTAACCCTTGGTTATATTCTAAAGAATGATTACGCCATAAATAGCCACCATCCTCAAGAAAAATAGGTACTTCGAGAAGGCCTACACGGTCTGTAAAAGGAGGAATAATTTCTAGATCGGTACAGACATTTGATGAAATTAGCATACCTGCTTCTAGCATCGCTTGCCGCGAAGCATTGCATATAGCAAATCTGTGGCATCGAAACGCTGGTAAGTTATGGGGCAGATCCATAACATACTTAATAACCTCATCTATAGTAGAGCCGTGTGATGAATCCTTTGCAAAATATGGGTGAAGCCCTACCTCAATTTGATTAATATTTGCTTCAACTACTGCAGATCGATGTGTAATAAAAATTGTTGGTGGGATTTTATTATTTATAAGAAAATTTAAAGTTTCTTCTACTGCAAACTCACATGCCCAATCAAGATCAACAGTTATAATTAAATTATTCATCTTGTAAGCTCATGATAACGATGGAATAAAGCTTCATCAATATCATGCTTAGCAAATAATTCTTGCATTGAATTATATAATCGCAGGTCAGACGTACGTTGGCTCGTAGACCATGTATCATTACTTCTCATATATTGCGCATTACCATATGATAGGATATTAAATAACGAAGCATTCATTTCTTCATTATCTTTAAAATGTAAGCGAACATTACGACCTTCGAGCGCATTCTCTACACGACGCTGAAAAGCTTGATATATATCTGTAGGTATAGCATGCATACCGTCTTTTTCAGGAGCATCATATGACATATATTGATAAAATTTCCAACAAGATATTCGCACTCCCTTCTCCTCAAGGCAATCAAGTATTGTTGTAACTTCATTTGGGAGTGATAGATGGTTCTTCGTACCTATCACACTATGTAATTTCAATTCAATACCGTTTTGCACTAATAAACCACATACATGTGTAATATGCTCATAATATTTAGTATAACGGCCAAAATTTCTACCTATTTCGCTTAAAAATTCATCGTTTGTACTATCTATTGTAACTGCAACAGTATCTATTACTCCATTCATCTCCAAAGCCACTTCTTCATCAATATATGTACCATTCGTATAAAGCTCCATTTCTAAATTATTTATTGAGCCTGGAAAACGAAATTGGCGTATATGACGCAGTAACTCAATAAAACCTGTTGGAGGGTGTTTACCAAAAATCACTACCTCGCCCCCTGAAAGAGTAAGCCTACGGAATTGGAGAACATTATATAAATGACTAACTAATTCTTTTTTTGCTTCTAAATCAAGCTCGGCTTTTAATTGATGAGGAGCGTCTTCTAGCACGCAATAACTACATCTTAAATTACAACGATTTGTAACCATCCAATAGCCTTTATAGTATGTTTTAGACATATTCTATCTCCTTTTTATGACGATGATCAGATTTATTATTAGTAATTAATACTCCATCAAAATATCTTATAAATTCAATATCGTATGGCCCATCTCCAAAGGTCATGACTTGCCCTGACCAATTTAAGTAACGTAGAAGCCTTATTATCGCTTGTAGTTTAGAGGATTTCCATTTAGCAATGTATGTTGTATCCTGATATGATTCTGATCTTAATCCTAGAATAGTGGACAAGTTATCATAATTATGCTCAAGAGGATTAATTTCACGATAATTAGATAAAAAATTAGTTTCGAAAGTAGCTTTATTTACAGAAACCTGCAAAACCTCATTTCCAAGTTTTATAAGATTTAGGTTTGAGGATAAGTATTTAAGCTTTTCAACATCCTCCATATTTAGTGGATTACTCCAAATAACTTTACCAGAGCCATCACAAATGACAGCTCCGCTATACCCAATAATCCAATCAACTTCAAGTTGGTGATATTTTAGAACATCTATAATATCACCAATTGTACGTGCACTACAAATAACCCTTATCTTATATCTCATGAAGTTTTTAATACATTTATTAGTGCGTTCCAAACTCTCTTTATGGAATAAAGTTCCATCAAAATCGCTTATAGCAATGGTTTCTCTTTTGCAAATTTTTGATATTAGCATTTGGGCTAAGAACTTTTCATCATATAGCTCTCCAATCTCCATAGCTATTAAGGACAAAGTTTGCAGATTTATAAGCATTAGATCTACTATTTCTAAAGCCTTCTTATCTTGATCTACAAAATAAGCATAAGGTAAATTCTGAAGAAACTCTGCAGCAGCGTTATTAGTTAGTCGAGCTATATTCGGTAATCCAGAAGCCAGAGTCTCAAAAATACTTCGGCCAAATGTTTCACATGTAGAGGAAGACAAGTGAATGTGACAATCATCAATTACAGCAGCAAGGTTGGAAGGGCTTATATGTCCAGTAAATTTTATATCCTCATTTAATCCTAAATCATTACTTTTTGCTAAAACCTTTTCGAAATAGTCATTATTCTGAACCGGTCCTATTATCTTTAATTGAGCTTTGGGATATTTCGTTTTAATCATTGAAAATAAGTCAATTAGCCCTAATATATTTTTTTGTGGCTTAATACTACCAATACTACAAAAAATCGGGTAATCTTCAAGGTTACGTACTTTAGGTTTTAGAAAATCTGTATCTACCCCTCTGGGGACAACATGAATGCAACTTTCTTCAACTCCATAAACCTCTATTAATTGCTTTTTTTCAAGATAGCTTGGAGTTAGAATATTTCTAGATTCTGCAAGTGTTTCCCTTTCTATCTTAAAATAACTATCAGGAACAATTTCACCAGAGGCATTATATGAGGTCGTTAGAAACATTGGGAAAGTCCATATTTCTTTATCTTCTCTTAAAGGTTGTTTTACAACACCAAATTGCATAGAAATATGAATAAAAATAATATGGGTAAAGTGCTCTTCCACTTTTTTAACATTTTCTATAATGAATTGTGCGTTTTCAATACGATTATAAAATCTATTTCCTGTGTAAATCGGATAATCAAAATTCCATTTTGCTGAAGAATCAACATTTGGACCAAATTGCATAATAGATAATAAATCCCCAAAGACTTTTTTAAAGGTTTCTACTAACCTTGCACCTCCATCCCATTGCGTCGCTACCGGACTACATTTTTCTGTTACTAATAATATTTTCATGCATTTCCTCGAATACTTTTTCATATCTTTGAAATAGCTTTGTCCAACAAAACTTATCCGTAAAGTTTGATTTTTTTATAGGTCGCTTTATTACTTTTTCAACCTCATCAGCTAATTCTTCGGTAGGCTTTTTCAAATCTATAAGTACCCCTTTTCTAGAATTGATGATTTCATTTAATGCTCCACTATAGCCAGCTACCACATAAGTACCAGCAGATAAGGCCTCTAGAATAGAACGCCCCATCCCTTCGGAATGAATATATGATCCCCCTGGTACCTCTGTTAAAAAATCTTTGCTTAACTGCATATATATATCAGCCTGAGCAATTTCCTTACATACATCAATGTTAGAAAGCGAGCCTAGAAACATCACTACTTCGTTAAGTCCAGCATGGCTCACTTGCTCTTTTATGCTATCTAGTAAAGGCCCCTCACCTGCTAATCTAAGCTTAATTTTGTGTTCTCTTAAGTAAAGACGCTGAATAATAGATATCAACAATGTATGGTTTTTATAAGGTACAAAGCGAGCCGCACAAAATATCCTGAGCTCAGAACTTTTATCAGGAATGTTCGATTTAAGGAAAGATAATATAGCAGAAGAGTTTACGCCTCCTACAAAACGCTCAAATTTACACTTAATACCTATTTTACGAAGCCGCTGTTCAGTATATTTTGAGTTCGTAATAAGAATATCTATATTATTATTTAATGTTTGCGCCCAAAATGCTTGACGTGAATGGTGTAGTATTTGCCTTTCCTCGCTAAGAGAAGCTTTTAGGATTTCATTGCCCCCTGTCCGATATATAAATATTGTATTAGGGAATATTTTGCGTATATAACTAATTATTTCAATCCATCTTCCGCTATTAAAAAAAATTATAGATGGGTTAAACCTATCTCTTAAAGTATCAATTTGTATAGGAATCAAGCGACTTTCTATTATTATGCAATCCGTACCATCTTTATCTTTTGTTATTATACCGGAGATTGGGAATTTCTGACTATTTGTAAAATATTTTATAAAATAGTCTGCATGCATTTCCATCCCCCCTATAAGAGGAGGAAGCCGGTCTGCAAAGAACAAAATATTTGCATTCTTCACGTCATACCCTTTATTAACTCTGATTCTAAGACTTTTAAAATGCGTTCCGCAGCGTAACCATCTCCATACGAAAAATGTACTTTCGACATAGCTGCAAGCATTTCAGGTTTTTCGAGCATGTCTCTACAGGATGATATTATTTTCTCTTTTTCTGTACCAATAACAATTGCCGTACCCTCGATAACTGCCTCCTGGCGTTCGGTATTATCTCTTATAATCATAACAGGCTTACCTAGATACGATGCTTCTTCTTGAACCCCGCCTGAATCAGTGATAATAAAAGTTGAGCTATTTAGAAGTTGGATAAAACTTGTATGGTCTATAGGTTCTATTAGATCTATATTCTCTGCTCCAGATAGCATATTTACAACAGTCGGATATACATTTGGATTGGGATGAAGTAAAAATTTAATACGCACATTAGTATAAGATTGAGCAATTTCCCTAATAGCAGAACAAATTTGCTTGAGTCTTTCACCATGATTTTCCCTTCTATGAACAGTCACTGTAATTATTATATAATTTAGTTTAATATCATATACTGCAGAACCGCAGGCTAATCTTACTGCATCGATTGCTGTATTACCTACAACCCATACTCTATCTTCTGATATACCTTCTCTAAGAAGATTATTTTTAGCTTGTATTGTTGGAGCGAAATTAAAAGCACATATACGGGCAATTAAAGACCTATGCGCTTCCTCAGGCCAAGGCGAATAAAGTTGATTAGTGCGCAACCCAGCCTCAATATGCGCTACAGGGATTTTTAAATAAAAGGCAGCAAGCGCACTAGAAAACGCTGTAGTAGTATCTCCTTGTACTATCACCAAATCCGGTTTCTCATTACTTAAAATTTCGTTGAGCTGAGAAAGGATTTGGGCAGAAGATTCGGAGAGTGTACATACTTTTTGATTGTTTATTAATTGATAATCCACTTTAATATTAAGTCTTAAGATAATAGGATCTAAGAGTTCGGTATGTTGTTTTGTTATACATACCTTAGTTTTAAAATTAATGTTTTGATGTAAGACCTTTAATACAGGATAAAGTTTAATAGCTTCTGGGCGAGTACCAATTACCATTAAAATATTTTTCATGAAAATACCTGTGCAAAATCAAGTATATGTCTGCCCGCAAGGCATTCTTGAGCAATATCCTTAAATATTTTATGAGCTACTAGTCCAACGATTATCTCTGCTTCTTTTAATGCTCTGGGTATAGATACAGTTTCTTCAACATAAGGATCTACCCTGAACACCTCGAATTCTTTCTCTAACTCTTGTGTAATATGTAATGCTGGAGATTCTCGTAGGTCTGATGAATCAGGCTTGTATGTTAATCCAAAGCATGCTACCGTTTTAAGCCTATTTTCATTCATATATTTACGGATATTTCGTATAACCCATAAAGTTTTATCTTTATTCACTTTACGTGCTGAAGCAGTAAGAATAGCTAGATTAGGTGCGGCTGAAACAAGAAACCATGGGGTAATAGGTATACAGTGACCTCCTACCCCAGGGCCAGGGGAAAGAATATTTACTCGCGGATGATTATTAGCTAACTTTATCAATTTATTTGTGTCAATTCCGAGTTGGTCACATATCAGCGATAACTCATTTGCAAAGGCTATATTTATATCTCGATAACTATTTTCAGCGATTTTAGTAGCTTCTGCTGTTCGTGAATCAGTAGTATATATCTTGCCTTTTATAAATGATTTATAAAAATTCTCTGCAAGAATACTGGATATTTGATCAATTCCACCTATAACCCTATCATTATATATCATTTCATACAGAATATTCCCTGGAAGAATACGCTCTGGACAATAAGCAATATAAACATCAGAACAAGCAGCGTTAACTTGTCTTGAAATTTTCTCAGTAGTACCAATAGGACATGTAGATTCTATTATAATTAAATTATTGGGTTTTATATAAGGTATAATAGCTTCAATAGCAGCTTCAATGAAAGAAAGGTCAGGCTTATTCTCTTGATCTAAAGGAGTAGGAACCGCTATTATAAAGATATTCGACTCACTCGGGGACTTTCCTACTTGCAGTTTACTGTTCGTGATTGAAGATCTCATTAAATCTGCAAGATTGGGCTCGTAGAATGGTAAGCGACCTAAAGCAATCTCGTTTATTAAATAATTATTAGTATCTACCCCAATTACATTATATCCAGAAGAGGCTATTAAGCAAGTTAACGGTAAACCCACATATCCAAGACCCATAACGCAAACTTTTTGGGACATATTAAAAATCATTATAGCTCATTATAACTAATAGGGTCTTCTATTAAATGCGAAGGTATTTAATAGACTTTTACTTTAATTAGAATAACAATTGCATAATTTTAATTCGTTGTAAACATTAATTTTAATTCGCATTTATTTAGCGTATACTGATGTCTAATCCTTAAATTAATAATAAACCTCAGTTATGGATAAGGTTGGTTACATTGTTTAGGATATTTTGTTTAGCTTTTTTGTGGTGAGTTAATGCATATGGGCAGAGGCTTGCTAGAATGTTTATACAGAAGTTTGTGAGGGTATGGTGACCCCTTGAGGCTGGACATATATTTTATCTCTAACAAAAATTCTCGCAATACTAGCGAAATTATAGCTTAAAACTATTGGCCCTGATGAACTGCACCCATGTTGGTGGACCAAATTTGGTTATTTTAGCGAGACTATTTTCTCTAGAAAAGTCTACAAAATTATATTAAAATTCTGTAGTTGTTGATATTGTGGAATTGTCGGTAAATCGCAAGATTTATCCATAAATCCACAATATATTTCACTCGGTGTTGCGTAATCCAAAGCCTGATGCGGCCTTCCCTCATTATACCACTTAATCCATTTGGGATATTAGCTTTAAGCTCTGCAACCGAATTCCATTTATAAAAAAACGAACCCTCATATTTAAATGCACGCCACAAGCGCTCTATATAGGCATTATCGTTACACCTACCTTTGCCGGTCATGCTGATCATTATGCCATAAGCCTTTAATGCTTTAACCCAGGCTTCAGAAGTAAACTGCGCTCCTTGATCGCTATTGATTATATCAGGAATGCCATATCTTAATATAGCATCCTCTAGCGCATCAAGGCAAGCAGAAACGCTTAAATCATTACTAAGCCTCCAACCCATAACCTGCCTACTATATACATCTATTAAGGCAACCAAATACATAAAACCATGATTCGTTCGTAAATAGGTTATATCAACTTGCCACACTTGATTAGGACGAGTAATTATAAACTCAGACAAAAGATACGGATAAACCATCTCACAATGAGCTCTTTTACTCGTATTGGGACCAGGATATATAGCCCTAAGATTCATCTCTCTCATTAGGCGTAATACCCTCTTATGGTTGATTATTACTCCCTCTCTACGCAGTATTGCAGTAATACGACGGTATCCATAAATAGGAAAGCTTGCATAAACCTCAGCTATCATATTATAAATTTCACTATCTTTTTTCTCTACAGCCTCTATATATAGGCTAGAGCGGTTCAAGCTTAACAGCTCACTCTGCCGTCTAATGCTTAAATGCTCATGATGCCTGATAACCATAGCTCTCCTCCTTACAGCTTCAACCTCCTTGATACATCCTGCAAAAAATCATTCTCTACTTTAAGCCTACCAATAGTTGCATGTAACTTCTCAAGCTCAGCATCAATACTATTATTACTAGGCTGATTCGATGCTTTAAACAACTCCGAACCATTATCCAGTAACTGCTTCTTCCAACGACTCGCTACAGACCGAGGTACCTGATATCTCGATACAACCTCAGCCACAGTCAAATCTCCTTTAATCAACTCCAGCGCTACCTTAAACTTAAACTCATTACTATAACTCTTTGCCTTAATATTATTACCCTTACTCATAAATATTCTCATATCTTATGTATTAATATATCATAAAATAGTCCCTCTAACACTGGTCCACTTTTCAGGGGGCATTACGAGATAGGTTTAGTTTTTAAATTTATCTTACCGCACTACTGGTATCTCACTCCACTTAGTAGTATAGCTTGGGGACACGTTTCCTCTTCTCATTTGCCACGGCTTAGTAATACCTTCAGAGGCAAA
>JAQSWU010000013.1 GCA_029266475.1 Rickettsiaceae bacterium
AAGTTGAATGCGCGAAGAAAGATATGCAATCATAGATATCGGCTCAAATGCTATAAGAGCATCTGTTTATAATGGTAATAAACTAGGTTCATGTGAAATATATAATGATAAGTTTAAAAGCGATATATTAGGGTTGCTAGACCTCCCCGAGCTTAATATTAAACACCATACTTATTTAACCTTTCAACATTTCATTCATATATTTAAGCAGCTAAATGTAGCTTATGTTAAATGTATTGCAACAGCAGTGCTTCGTGAACACCCTAATGCTGGTAATTTTATAAAACTTATCAAAGAAAAATTTGATGTTGATATAGAAGTGATTTCTGGCACTGAGGAAGCTCGTTTTGGAGCTTTGGGTGTAATAATGGCCATTAACAATACGCAAGGAATAATAGCCGACTTTGGCGGAGGAAGCCTTGAGCTCTCTACAGTCAAGGATAATGAGATTACAAGGCTAGTCTCTTTGCCTTTAGGTTCAAAGATTATACAACAAAATAAAAACACCACAGCCGAAGAGATTAAAGAAATAATTAATCAAGAGTATCAAGATACTAAGGTTAGCAATCTTTACTTCATAGGAGGGGCCTTACGCCTTATTGGCAGGCTTTACATGAATTATATAAAATACCCTTTGAACAATTTGCACAATCTAGAGATTACTAGATATTCTCTTGAAAATTATCTGGAGAAGATTGATAGTACGCTATACAAAAAACAGCTTTATAATACGCATTCTACCTTGAATAACATCGAAAACCTTCCTGCAGCAATTAAAATATCTAGAGCATTAATCGAAGTATTTAGCCCTGAAAAAATCATTATCTCAAATTACGGGTTAAAAGAAGGAGTAAGATTTGCAGGACTTGGTGATGAAGAAAAGCAAAAAGACATAGTTTATGAGAGATGTATAGAGTTGTTTGCTTTTTCGGATAATAATTTTGATCTAGAAGCTTACAAAAAATTAATTTACACGGTCTTACCAGAAGAAATAGTGGGTGTTGACAATATAATAGAATTGTCCTTAATCATAAATAACGGCATAAAAAGCGTAGATAAATCGCTCAGAGCTTCTTATTTCTCTGAACTTATGCTATCAACTGATATTCCATTTAGTCACCGCGAGAGGGTTATCCTTGCCTTGATCATGTCGTTTTCTTATAGGTCTAAATCCGATTTAAAGATCCATAAACTTAGTAAGAAAATTATATCTTATGACGAATATTACTTTGCGCAAATTATAGGTAATGCTATACGAATCATCCGTCAAATAGATGGGCCTGAATTCACTAAACCTTCGTTTAGTTTTCATATGAAGGGAGCCTTCATTGAAATTGTAGGCTCAAATATGCTGCCAAAACCAATATTCAATAAAGTCTGTGCCCATCTTAAAGATATAGGATTTTCTCGTAAAAAGATCATCTTTAAGAACTATAAGCATGAAGACGATGATTAGTCCTTCTCCTTTATTAATGCTTCATAGATAGGTATGAATGGCAAGCTCAGCGTCGCTAGAACAACGAGTTTTTGCGGGCGGGCGGATATACAAACTCTTCAACTACGGGTTGCAATTTTTGACCCCCATATTTTTTTACAGCCTTTTTAGCATTTATTTTAAGTGTTTGGTAGTTTGCATATCGCTTAAACCTTATATTTGTATTTTTTTAGATTTGCGTCTTAGGATGTTTTTATAGTGAAATTAGTTGAGTTGTGGTACTAGAAATAACGAGCGCAGCGTATGAGTAATACGTAAGCGAGGAATGACGACGTACCACACTTTAAATAATGTAGCATCAGAAAGGTTAAAATTTTGCCTCACCTCTAATTAACCTAAATTTCTTATCCATAGTTCAAGTTGATTATTTTGGTTCTGCTTTTTAGTATCTTAGCATAAGTTGGGGCTAACACGGAAAAATCAATAATGAAGTGCAACACTGGATGTGCTATAAGCACGATTGTAAGAATCAACAGTGTTGCATATGAGAAGATACCAGCAAATTAGTTTAGAAGAAAGAGAAAAGACATACCAGTTTTCACTTTCTTATTATTGGAGTAATATGGTCTGAATCGCCTTATCTTTGCTCATAGCTCAAGGATTGGTAGATTTTACCAAATTGCGCCTAGAGGTGATTCTAACTGGAAACACGATAGCTAGCAGAGCTTAGACCTCTGCCAAATATAATTTCGTGTAGTAATTCTTTTATTACGAGAGGTATATAGCTTTAAAAATGACTCTAAAGCTTCCTATAGGTTTTAGGCAAATCTTCTAAGCTTACAGATATGCCTAGTTTTAAACTTTTTGCCGAATAGAAAAAAGCCTTTTTTAAGTGATTTAGTATCTTCTCAGAAATAGCGTTTAACAGTTCTTCACTTCGGCCAGGTAATATTTTAATATTTAAATGAATAAAGGCTGCATCATCGCTTCCTTTACCTATGAAATAGTCGTCATGCCTGATTATCCTAGTTTTACAATTCTCAAGTTTTGTTGGTAGCATCTCAGCTAGGGTTATATGAATATCCTCCAAATGGTTGTTGATATCTTTTAGCTCAATATTAGAGGAGTATTCAAATTTAATATGTGGCATAGGATATATCTTCTCTGGTAAGGGTCTAATACACTATTTTACACATATCAAGTACAAAGGTCCATTCTTCAGCTATTTCCTTTAAATAATCAAATCTACCTGAGGAGCCTTTATGCCCAGCATCCATATTGACCTTAAAGAAAATCAAATTATCATCCGTTTTCATCTCTCGCAGTTTTGCTACCCATTTAGCCCCTTCCCAGTAACCTACTCTTGGATCTGTAAGGCCAGCCGTTACAAATAAGTAAGGGTAGTCTTGCTGCTTAACATTTTCATATGGTGAATAGGTGAGCATATACTCAAAATATTCCTTTTCTTTAGGATTACCCCACTCTTTGAACTCGCCAGGCGTTAGTGGCAAAGTTTCATCGAGCATAGTATTTAACACATCGACAAAAGGTACATGGGCAATAGCTGCTTTAAATAATTCTGGGCGTTCGTTAACCACGTTACCAATTAACATACCCCCTGCGCTGCCGCCAGCAATTATAATATTTCCTTTCGATGTATATTTATCTTCAATTAACTTCTCAGCTGAAGCTATGAAGTCTTCAAAAGTGCGTTTCTTATTTAAAAATTTAGCACTTTCATACCATTCATAACCCAGCTCATCGCCACCCCTTATATGCGCTATTGCATAAATAACTCCACGATCAACAAGCGATAATACTGAACCTCTAAAGTTTGCCTGCATAGTTGTGCCGTAAGAGCCATAGCCATAAAGATATAGAGGGTTTGAGCCGTCTTTTTTGAATAAATTTCTCTTATAAAATATGGTAACAGGAACTTTAACTCCTCCAGAATTTGCCCAACTTCTTTCAACTTCATACTCGTCGGGGTTGAAACCAATAGGGATTTCTTTTACCTTTAAAGTTGTAAGCTTTTCTGTTTTAAAATCATAACTATAAGTTGTATCTGGGCGCTTTAGAGAAGAATAATCTACCCTTATATCGTTTTCTTCAAAGTTTGTTGAGTAAGAGCTGGCAGTATAAACATTATCTGGAAAGCTTATGCTCTGCATTTTTTTGTTCCGTAGCTCAACAATATCAGCGCTTGACAAGGCAAGTTCTTTGTAATTAAGAACAAGATACTCCTTTGTTAAGTCAAAGCTCTTTAAATATCTTTTATTATTATGGGCAATATAATCTTCCCATTTTGCTTGGCTGAAATCATCTCTATGGGCTCTTGCTATACGGAAATTTTTACCCATATCATTTGTATGAATATAAAAATATTCACCACAATGATCCATGCTATATAAGTGATCTTCTTGGCGCTTGCTAACTAGACGCGGGGTCATGCTTTCATCTTGCATAGAAATTACATGATATTCATTAGCGGTATATCCTGCAATATCGATGAAAATATACTCTTTACTCGAAGATTTTGTTACATTTACTCTATAAAGCGGATTCCCCTCATGGATTATCAATTTATCTTCTTTAATATCTGTCCCTAATTTATGAAAACGTACGTCTTCTTGACGCCATTGCTCGTCTGTCGGGGTGTAGAAAAAACCATTAAGCTTTTCATGCCAAACTATATCGCCGAGTGTATCTGTTATTATATCTGTCAGATAGTTTTTAGTCTGTAAATCTAAAACCTTAATGGTAAATCTTTCTCCGCCCGTCTCATCTATAGAAAAGGCTAATAGCTTATGGTCAGGCGATATTGAGTAAGAGCCAAGACTGCAAAATTTCTTGCCTTTTGCTAATTCATTTTGGTCAAGTAATACTTCTTCCTCAGCTTGCATACTGCCCTTCTTTCGGCAATAAACAGGATAATCTTTATCAGCAATTGTCTTGGTATAGTAATAATACTCCCCCTTTTTGACAGGCACTGATTGATCAGCTAGCTTAATTCTTCCCTTTAGCTCTTCGAATAATTGATTTTGCTTATCCCTAAATTGATCAAAGTAGGCTTTGCTATATGCATTTTCAGCGTTTAAATAACCTAATATTTCGCTGTCTTTAACGTTTGGCCAATTTGGGTCGCGCAGCCAGTGATAGTTGTCGGTAAGTTCTTTGTCATGGATAGTAAATCTATATTCTTTCTTTGCTGCTTTAGGGGCATTCATAAGCTGTTCCTCTTTGCTGTTTTGTTTTTGGCAGCCAGTTATAAAACTAGCTAATATAATGAAATTAATAAAAATTTTACGCATTATAACCTTATTAAGTAAGTAATTATGACCGCAAGGCCAAAAGTTACTATCAATGTTGATAGCGAAAGTACCATTAATTTATCAGAAATTTTCCTGATGTATACACCTGAAGAAAAACTTACATCCTTGATAATTTTTTTGATTTCAGGGTTTTCCTGTATGCGGGTATCTTTTATTTTATTCCAAGGTAATTTCCGGTAAAAATAATCAAAAGTTAATAATAGATTCCTGGTTTTATGTTCTTTATTTATGAATAAAATAGCTAGGATCAATGCTGCAAAATTCAATAGTAACTGATTTGCCACTAGACTGGTAGGGAAATTAATTACAACTTTATCGTGCTTCAATAGAACTATATTAATAATTCCGGATAAGAGACAGAAAAAAGATAAACTATAAATAGAATAAGTTGCAGTTTTACTTATTTCCTTTTTATTAGTATAAGTTGCAGTAAGTAACTGCTTCCAAGGAACACTTACTACTATAATTGTAGTAACAGCTAAATATAGCAAATATAACAAGCCATTATAATTATAAATATTTTCACCTAAAATAGATTTAGCAAAAAACGGTCCACTATAAGGGAAGGACATTAACGAAATCAAAGCAGTGAAACCTCCTAGGATAAGAGGTTTCATATTTACACGTACTTCAGAAATCTCTGTGCTTTTATCAATATTATTATAATCAATAAATGTACCTGTAATGATTAGCAGTAAAGTATTATAGATAATATGCGAAGTTATAAGCAATTTTGCTGCAATTAATGACTCTCTTGTCCCAAGCCCTATACTGATCAGCACTAAGCCCAGTTGAAAAATGCTTAAATAACATATTATACGTCGCAAGTTATTTTCAAGTATAGCATAAACCGCCCCATATAAAGCCATAACCCAGCCAAATTGTGATAAAATTTGCCATCCAGGGAACAATATTAATATGTAATATGCAGCAACTTTAGTGGTATAAAGCGACAAATATACAGTTCCAGAAGTCCGCGCTTGCGGGTAAGCGTCGGTTATCCACGCAGAGAATGGCGGAGCGCCAACATTCATAAGTAGACCAATTAATATCAATAAGTTGCCAATATTATTCTTATCGAATATACTTTCTCCAACCTCTAGACTTAATACATGAATCTCGCGCGCTACCCCTGAATTAGTAACAAGTATGACGCCCGATAATATACATATTCCAGCGGTTAAGTGCATTATTACATAGCGCATAGCTGTAGTTTTAGAATTACCATGGCCGCCTAAAAATATTATACTTGAAGAGGCTATCATCATAAGCTCAAGAGCGGCGAAAAGGCTTATAAAATCATCAGTTAGCAAAGCAAATAAACTAGCACCACAGTAAATATTGGCCCAAATTATTTCATTATAATGTTTGTTACTTAGAGCGTAAATGGTAGTAAATATATGGCAAATTAATAAAAATATACCGATAAGTGAGTTATATTCATTATAAACAATAGGAATCAATTTAAATCCAGACACGTCAATTACACCGTAAGTTTTAAACTGACAGAATTTTACAAGCGCCAGGATTGGCAGAATAATTGAAGAAAATTTAAATAGAGGCTCATTCCTGCTTCTAAAATACCATAAAATAATAGAGGATAGTAAGAGTAAAAAAGCAGGGTGGGTATAAAATAATTTACTCATAACAAATACCAAATTGCTTTAAGCACGCACCTTTTAGTAGAATTTGTTGAATGGAGTCTACGCCCGGAATTTGCCTCATTCATTTTCCTCTATATAGTCTTTGTTGATATAATAATCCGGATTTCTTTTAATGAAGAACCCTACAAATCTACTAACTGCATATATGAAAGCGCCTGTGCTAATAGTCCCAAACAGATAAATAACAGGGTTGCTTGAAAGTAAGAATGCTGTAACTAATGGTCCAGTAAGTAATATAGCGATGAATCTGCCCTTAGCAACCACAGCTTTAATATCTGCTTTATCAGGCGTTGCAATATTTTGATTTAGCGCTTCACCTTGTGGAAGCTGCTTGTTATCGCTTGGCAAATGTCCTCGTGGGTTAATAAACATATATTAAAAACTTCATCGCAATTTTGGTTATTACAAACATACCTACCGACAAAATAGCGCAGATTCCAGTAGATAGTCTCATGCTAAATAATAGCTTATCTTCTACCTTGGCTACCGGTTCAGTAGGTTCCATATAGCCAAAATAAATTATTTTGAATAAATAGCTAGCCGTAAAAATTGTACTAATAATCACTGTAAGTAATACAGTATAATCTATCGAGTCTTGGTATGAGGCTGTATATATCATGTAATATTTGCTGATAAATCCTGCAAGGGGCGGGATGCCAATCAATGATAAACTGCCTATAGCGAAGAATATAAAAGTCAGCGGCATAGAATATGCTATTGACTTCATCTCAGATATCTTGTTTTTTTTAGTTACTGTGTAAATATTTCCAGCGGCAAAAAATAAAGTAATTTTACTAAAAGAGTGCGAGATTAAATGGAAAATAGTAGCAACAACGCCTTTTGTAGTAAAGGTAAACACTCCAAGTAAGGCAAAGCTAAGCTGACTTATAGTAGAAAAGGCAAGAAGTTTCTTAGTTGTACCCTGGCTAAGTGCTATTATCGAGCTATAGAAAATAGTTATAGTAGGAATCAGTATTAGCCAATTAAAATTACCTACTATTTTATGCATATAATCTAGCCCAAATATATAAACTATTATTTTGCAGATAACGAACAAACCTACTTTTACCACTGCTACGGCATGTAATAGGGCGCTCACAGGGTAAGATGCCACCATTGCTGTTGGCAGCCAATTATGCACAAAGATCAATGCGGCTTTAGCGCAGCCAAATATGCACATCAAGAATAGAATTATGGTAGCAGTATCACTTACCTTCCCTTCCAATATTCCTTTTGGAATAAATTCATTTAAGCCAGCATAATGATTAATTAATATTATTGCCGGCATAAACAGTATTATTGAGGTGGACATCAATAAGCGTAAGTATTTTTTTAAGGAGCGCCTCGCATGATCTGACCCACCTTGCACAATCAAAGGAGCAGTTGCCAAGGTTAGCATTTCATAAAATATAAAGGTAGTTACTAAATTTGCCGATAAAGCTACAAGGCTTGACGCCAGAATGCATAAAGTTACAAAGAAAAAATAGTGATGCTGATTAGTTTCATAATTAGCGCGCAAATACCCAATACTATAAATAATGGAGATAAGCCATAGGAAAGAAACTAAAGTTAATAGTATTAAGCCCATCCCTTCGAGATAAAATTTTATAGTAAAATTACCAAAGGAAGCTATTTCTAAAACCGCTCTTCCTCCATTTAAATAATAATGATCTAAATTGAGAACATTAATGAAGAATATGAAAGCTACTAGAATGAGTGTAACATGTTTTAAAAATCTATTCCTATTAAATATGAATGGAACAAACAAATTAAGGCAACAAATCCCTATCGTTTGTAATATAATTATATTGTTAACAGATAAAATCGTTTGTAGTTCCATTTAAAAAATTGCTTTTATAATTTGGTCAGTATAATCATTTAACATTCTATAACAGAATATTTGTACGATACTAATAGAAGATAATAAATAAAATAGAAACTTACTACTTTTATCAATTGGCTTAGCTTTTCCAGGAGTGGTTAATTTTTTTCCATCGTCAAAAAATATAGTATTTATTATTTTGTAATTATAGAGTAATCCTAGGAAAGAAGCAAATATCATCGCAATAAATGTCGCTAAATGCCCCTTGCTTACATAGACTTGCAAAATATTTAATTTATTGAAAAAGTGCATAGTTGGCGGCAGAGCAGTATTATTTAATATGGTAAAACATAGCAACCAAGTAAATCGAGGGTAGTATTTAACAATACCTTTAATATTTTCAAGTTCGCTTGAGCCTTTAACCCCTTCTAAGATCGCAACACCAACAAATAAGGTTGTTTTTAATATTACATCAGTAATTAAATATATTATAGTAACTTTAAAAGCCAAGGAACTATTAAAGGCTAGGGATAAAGTAATATAACCTATATGGGTAAAGCTTGAAAATATAATTATATTCCTTAAAGAATTTTGCGATAAGGCAAGAATCGCCCCTAGCAATACAGAAAGTACCCCAAGACACTCAAAAATAAGTCCGATATTTAACTCGTTATATAAAATATTAGGCTCTAAAACACTATATATAAACCTTATAACGACATAGAAACCAACAAAATTTGAAAGTCCTGTTATTAAGGCGATAATCGCTGAAGAAGCATATTCATAGGCTTGTACCATCCATGAGTGGAAGGGAATAATGGCTACTTTCAATAAGCTTCCAGTTAAGTAAAAGGCTATTCCTACTATAAAAGCATTATTACTATATAAATTAGATGATAACTGCTTAATATCATCCATGTTTAAACTGCCAGTAGTTGCAAGTAGAAGCCCTATACCTATTAAGATAAAAGTTGCCCCAATTGTACCAAGTACCAGATAATGGAAAGCTCCTACTACCGACCTCTTATCACTGCCAAGAGAAAGTAGAGCATAAGTAGTGAGCGAAGATATTTCAATAAACACATATAAATTAAAAAGGTCTCCTGTACAGCTTATTCCAAGCAAGCCGATTTGTGATAACAGCAAAAGAGCGTAAATAATCCATATTTTCCCAGAAGAGGTGTTAGAAATTACTTGTGCCTCTAATAATCTCCCGCCTAAAGAAAAGAACAAGAAATATATTAAGTTAATTAAAAATATTGCTGGAAAGTTCAAATAATCGATTTTAAACTCAATACCAATAGGTGGTTGCCAATTACCGAGCGCGTAAGATATATATGGGCTCTCAGATAACTGGTAGCTTAGAAGAACGCTTAATAACAGATTTATCAAAGACGAGATGAAAACTAGTTTGCTAACTATATTAGCCCTGCGGACGGCCGCAGCAACAAATATAGTTAGCATTGGAATTATAACCTCTATTACAGGAATGTGAGGAGTTATATTATTGATTAATGACTGTATCATCTTGACTTAAATTAATTTCACTTTCATTTAAACTGTTAAAATTTTCATATATTCTATAGATAAGAGCAAGTCCTACCGATAATGTTGCAAGCCCTACTACTATTGCTGTAAGCATCAAAACATGGGGTAATGGATTAGTAAAATTTACTGGACATTCTTCTTTTATTAGACACGGAAGCACTGGTGGCGCTCCTATATTTAATTTAGCAATAGCTATATAAAATATTAATACACCTGATTGTAAAATGCTAAGCCCAATCATTTTCCTAAAAAAATTATCACTAACTTGAACCAAATAAAGGCCCGCCGCAAAAGTTAATACTGCTGTTATATAAACTATGTTTATTATTATCATAAAACCCTATAATTTAGAAAATTCAAAATATAAAAGGGTTAATGTGCTTGCTACACATAAACCAACTCCAAGCTCTATTGAGAATATGCCAAAGCTTTGAGCGTTGGTAGGGATAGAAAGCAAAGCATTATAATCAAGAAAATTAGCGCCTAGTAATAAGCAAGCAAGTCCTGTTAAGGCATATATTGCTACGCCAAAGCTTGATAATTTCAAAAGGAAATTAGTAGAAAACAAGCTTTGTAGGTGCTCTCTACCAAATATAATATCTATGGCCACTATACCACTCGCAAATATTGCTCCTGCTTGGAATCCACCACCAGGCGATGTTTCGCCATTTATCTGTATGATCAAAGCGAATAAAACTATAAACGGAAATACAAAATTTGTTGTTAGTTTTAGTATTTTATGGTTTTTCAACATTTTTGCGCCTATAACTAAGTATTAAAGTTACAATAATCCCTGCTGTAAAGATTACTAGAGTTTCGCCTAATGTATCAAACCCTCTATAACTTGCTAATATTGCAGCAACGATTGAATTAATCCCAATTTCCTTCTCTGTATTTTCTATATAATGTTTAGTAGCAGCGTGTTGGTGTAGTGGGCCAGCCTCCGACCCATAATCTATAATGCTTTTACCAGAAAGCAGTAAAAGATAAACAAGCACGCCAGTAGTTAGAATAGAAAAGACAACATTTTTATTATTAATTGGTAGATGTGCGCCAATTTTTGGTAAAACTACTAATAATATAACTGTGGATATACACACCCCAATTGCCGCCTCGGTCATAGCTACGTCAGGCGAATCTAATAATAAATAGATAACACAAATAATAAGGCTAAAAAGTGATAAGTATAATATGGATTCTAGTAAGCTATGGGTCCTAACTAACTTTATTAAAGTTAAAATCAGAGCAAAAGATACTAAACTAATAAATAATATGTGATCGCTAAAATTAATTTGAGCAGGTATTAAAAAGAACTGTAAAATTCTAGTTAAACTTTCATTAGTCATTTTTGTCTAAAGCTCCTGTTAGTGGCGTGAGTTTACTAATCCATGCTGATTTTACTAAAGCATGGGTGCTGCCAGGGCATATAATGAAAATTATTATTGCTAATAATATCAATTTCAAACTAGAAATTAATTCTGGTTGTAAAAAAGCTAAACCTATTAATAACAACGGTATGCCAAAACTATCACTGATGCCGCTTGCATGCGCTCTTGTATAAAAATCAGGAAATCTAATGATTCCAAGCAATGCTGAGATAATGAGCAAAGCGCCTGCTAACATCAAACTCCAGCCAGCTATTAATTTTAGAATAAGCATAATATTCCTTTTAACTACGCATTAAATTTATTTATCTTCCCTTCTTCTGTGATAAAGTATGAATATTGTTAACAGTGTAAAAGCAGAAGTAAACCAAGTAATGGCATATTCTAGATGATTATTTCTAAGATTTACATTTAAATTGTTACCTATAGGATATTCATTTCCTTCAAAGACTCTCATAATATAATAACTTTCTATTTTTGCACCGACAAAATTCTGCATCTGTTCTAAGTTAATATTAAACCATATATTCTTTTTGTCATTATTTTCAGGTATAATCCAGCTTTTTTCCTCTCCAAGCATCACATAACCAATCACCTCTACGATTCCGGCTTCTAATGTATCAACCCTATTTGCTTGCGATTTCACATCTGATGGGATCCACCCTCTGTTAACTATCACAACTCTTCCATCTAAAGTTTTAAGGGGGGTTAAAATCATAAAACCATCACCTTGTTTATGGGATCTTGAGCCGGCATATAAAAATATTTCTTTATCATGCATGTATTCGCCACTAACCTTTACTTTCCTGTATCTAAAGCTAGTCAGATCATCCAGTTTGATTGGCAACTGAATGGCAGGTAAATCTGATTTTTCCTGTAACTCTGTTATTTTAGCTTTTTTATCAGAGAGTCTTTCCAATTGCCAGCAACCAAGGTAAATTAGAAATAAAAACGTAGGTAAAGTGAATAGTAAAGGAATGAGTTGAAATTTAGTATTGAGGATTCTAATGTGCATCTTTAAAGTTTATTATTAATTTTGCTTATGTAAATTTAAATAGTTCTCAATTATTTTATATAATTATACCTAAGCTTGTAAAGGTATTATTTATAAAATCCGCTAGTTTAAGTAGTTATATGACTTTCCCTTATAATAAAAGAATTGACTAAAAGTAAGTTTTGATGTATAAATTTGACTAAAATTTTATAGAATTTAACTAAATTTGTAACTTAAATAGGATTATATATGGCTAACAATAGTAGTAGCTCATGGGGCACTGAGCTTAGAAAGGTTTTATGGCCTATCGAATGGCATGAGAATAAAAAATTCTTGCCAATGGCAGCGATGATGTTTTTTATTCTTTTTAATTATTCAACTTTAAGATCAATCAAGGACGGATTTGTAGTAAGCCAAATCGGCCCTGAAGCAATTAGCTTCTTAAAAACATATTTCGTATTACCGTCAGCAATCCTTGCGATGGTTATATATGCTGAGCTTTGTAACTTGATGAGCGCAGAAAAAGTTTTCTATTCAATAACTTTATTTTTCGTTGGTTACCTCGCTTTATTTGCTTTCTTCCTTTATCCTTACCCTGAAATGTTCCATATGCAGCCTGAAACTGTAGAGAGACTGGCTAGCGAATACCCATATTTCCAGTGGTTCATTAGAATTATTGGTCAGTGGAGTTATGCAACATTCTACATTATGGCTGAGCTTTGGGGAAGTATGATGCTGAGCTTACTTTTTTGGCAATTTGCTAACCAGATAACAAAAACCGAAGAAGCAAAAAGATTCTACTCTATGTTTGGTTTGCTTGGTAATTTGGGTCTGATCCTAACCGGTTTTGTGCTTGACTTTTTCCTTCATGAAGATGCGCCGCATTATTTTGGCTTAAAATTCACTCCAATTTTAGTCTTATCTGCTTTAAGTGGAGTTTGTCTGGTGGTGATTTATGCTTGGATGCAGAAAAATGTTTTAACAGATCCAACGCTCTACCAACCTGGTGCTGGAAAATCTAAAAAAAGCAAAGCTAAATTATCCTTAAAAGAGAGTTTCAGATTGATTTTCTCTTCAAAATATTTAGGATTAATTGCTATACTTGTACTTGCTTATGGCATCTCTATTAATCTTGTTGAGGGTGTATGGAAAGCGAAGATTCGTGAGCTTTACCCTACTGCAGAAGCCTATACAAGATACATGGGATTCTTCCAAGGCTTACAAGGCGCTGCCGCTATCTTCTTTATGTTAGTTGGTAGTAATATTCTTCGTAGGGTGTCTTGGGGAACAGCAGCAATATTTACACCGTTAATGGTTCTCATTACGGGTCTAGGTTTCTTTGGCTTTATATTCTTTGGAGATGTTCTAGACAGCTATTTAGGTGCAATACTGGTAATGCAGCCACTTGCGCTTGCTGTAACAATTGGTACAATCCAAAACGTACTGAGCAAGGCAACAAAATATTCGCTTTTTGATTCTACAAAAGAAATGGCTTATATCCCGCTTGATGATGAGCTTAAGACAAAAGGTAAAGCAGCAGTAGACGTTGTTGGCGGAAGAATGGGTAAATCTGGCGGTGGGTTAATCCAATCAACATTCTTCATGTTAATACCAAGCTTAACATTCACCGAAGCAATGCCTTATTTTGCAGCTATTTTCTTTTTAATAGTATTAGCATGGGTATATGCAGTTAAAGCTTTAAATAAAGAATATAATTCTTTAATAAGCGAAACTGAGTCTAAATAACTCTATTTTTTCGGAAGGGTCGCTGCCGCGATCTTTCCTTTTATTCTTACCTATTATTCTTATTAATGCCTCGCAAACTTTCCTTACAAACATGCTAGCCTACAACAGTTAGTCATTTTTAACTATTATAATACTGATTTCTAATAAGCATTTACTCTTAACCCTATATATTAGAACATGTTAGTAAGTTATTAGAGAGAGCTTGTCTGCAAGATTTAGGGTTTACAGTCGATATTTATAAAATGTTTCTGGTATTTTGCCGGGTTGGAGGTGCAATAAGGTTTTTGCCAGCCTTAGGAGAAGTTTTTTTTCCAATGACTATTAGAGTTGCCTTTAGCCTTGCCTTATCAATGGTAATATATCCGCTTGTATCTGAATCTTTAGCTAATGTTGAGCAGCCAATCCTAATGGTGAGCGGTATTATTAAAGAAGCATTTATAGGGGTATTTATAGGTTTAACCATCAAGCTAACTTTTCAAGCAATACATGTAGCAGCGGTTTTCATCGCTACTCAATCAGGACTGGCTTTTGCAACCCTCTATGACCCATCGCAGCGTGAACAATCTACAATAATTGCCTCGCTAATATCGATTTTAGTGTTAACAGCAATATTCATTAGCGATACACATCATTTATATATTAAAGCAATCATTGAAAGTTATAATATTTTCCACCCAAGTTCATTGTTGAATACTGCAGATTTTAGTGCTTCTATCGTAAAAACTTTAACAATAAGCTTGGAGATAGCTTTGAAAATTGCTGCGCCATATTTCTTGTTAAACCTAATTATTACCATTTGTAACGGTATACTTTCAAGGCTTATGCCTAGTTTCCAAGTATTTTTCGTTATGACGCCTCTGCAAGTTTTAATCACGTACCTTATTTTATTCATTACCATAAACTCGACGATTGAGCTTGAGGTAGAAGCTATAAGAAGAGCCTTGCTTAATTTTTAGTAATCTTACATTGACATTATATAATATAAAATTATTATATTTTGATAGATAGGCTTTATTTTAATTTAACAAATTAGAATCTCCTTTGAGTCTGTGTAAAATCTAAAGTAAGTATATGAAGATTAAACCAGTTATTTTAGCCGGGGGGTTAGGCACAAGGCTATGGCCATTTTCCAATGAAAAACATCCTAAACAATTTTTAAAAATATTTTCCAATAAAAGTTTATTCCAGTTAACTTTGGAAAGGCATAAAGGTATTTATTTCGGTACACCACTAATCATAATAGGCGAAGAGCATAGGTTTATTGCAGCAGAACAACTTAGGGAAATAAATATCGATGCTGAAATAATAGTGGAGCCGGTACAAAAGAATACAGCTCCTTGTGCTTTGGTAGCTGCTTTAAAATATGAAAATTTAGAAGGAATGCTTGCGCTAATACCAGCCGATCATTTAATTGAAGATATTGACTCATATAAAGCAAGCTTATTGAAGCTTGCAGCAAACGCTGTAAGATATGATTACATTTTTACTTTAGGAATTGAACCAAAAGAGCCGCACACAGGTTATGGTTATCTAGCTGCAGGCAAGCATTTGGGCGAAGATCTATTCAAAATAAAAAGTTTTGTAGAAAAGCCAAATCTTGAATTAGCTCGAGAATATTTAAATAAAAATAATTATTTTTGGAATTCAGGAATACTCTTATTTAGACCGAAAGTGCTAATCGATGAAGCTAGAATACTTGAGAAATCAATGCATGATGCTGTAGTAGAAGCTTTGCAAAAGGCGCGCCTAGACAAAGATTTCATTTGGCTCAATAGAGAGGTCTATTCGCAAATCAACGCTAATTCTATAGATCATGCGATACTTGAGAGAACTTTCAAGCTTGCCGTCGTTAAAGCAAGCTTTGACTGGAAGGACCTAGGTAACTGGAATTCCCTTTGGCAAGTTTCAAGTAAGGATGAGAATAATAATGCTATTTTCGGTAATATTGTTCTTGAAGGAGTAAAAAATTCTTATATTAGCACAGCAAATAAGCTAACAGCTGTGCTTGGGGTAGATGATCTTATAATTGTAAACACTGATGAAATTACATTAATTGCTCATAAAAACAAGACTGAAGATATAAAATTGATAGTGGAGAAACTTGGTAAGCGCTATAGTTAGCTTAATAATCCGAGTTATATAGCATGTTTGAGCGATATTTTATCCAAAATTCTGCCGACAGTTTCAAAGTATATTTAAAAATTAAAGCTGCGGCTAAAAGAGATTCTATTGAAGGTTTCCAAGAGATTGACAATAAGTTTTATTTAAAATTATCTGTAAAGCAAAGACCTGAACAGGGTAAAGCTAATCTCGCTATTATCAGTTATATAAGTAAAATCTTTGAGCTTCCCAAATCCTCATTTGAAATTATTCAAGGCGCGACTTCACCTCTTAAGATATTATTAATAAAAAAAATTGATTCAGCCTATTTAAAAAGTAAATTTCAACCTTATATATCATAATTAGCAGATCATTTTATTGGAGCAAAATATGACAGAAAATAAACAAACTAGGAAATTCGATGCAGAGGTTGGTAAAGTATTGAATTTGATGATCCACTCTCTTTATACAAATAAAGAAATTTTTTTACGTGAACTTATTTCAAATGCCTCAGATGCGTGTGATAAGCTTAGGTATCTCTCGCAATTAGATCATTCTTTGCTTAAGGGTGATACAGAGCTTAAGATAGATATCTCTATCAATAAAGAAAAGAGAGAAATTACTATATCTGATAATGGTATAGGAATGAATTATCAAGACTTAACAGAGAATCTTGGTACGATTGCAAGGTCAGGTACGCAAGCTTTCGTAGAGCAAATGACTGGGGATGTTAAGAAAGATAATCAGTTAATAGGTCAGTTTGGAGTAGGCTTTTATTCCTCCTACATGGTTGCAGATAACGTAAAAGTAATAAGTCGCAAAGCTGGAGAAGCTGAAAGCTATGTTTGGGAATCTAAAGGTGATGGTGAATATACAATCGATAAATATGACGGTGAGGCGCCAAGAGGCACTAGCATAACCCTGCATATAAAGGAAGAAGAAGCAAGTTTTGTCGATGCTTTTAGGCTTAAACATGTAATTAAAACCTATTCTGACCATGTATCTATACCTATTAACTTTATTGAAGAAGATGGAAAACTAGAGAAAATCAACTCATCTTCAGCCCTTTGGACTAGACCTAAATCAGAAATTACTACTGATCAATATAAAGAATTTTATAAAAGCGTCTCTTTTTCAATAGATGACCCATGGCTAGTGATCCATAATAAGAACGAGGGTCTGGTTGAATATACCAACCTTCTTTTCGTACCATCGCAAAAAACCTTTGACTTGTTTCACCCGGACCGTAAAAGAAGAGTAAAGCTTTACATAAAAAAGGTATTCATTACTGATGAAAATGCTGATTTGGTGCCGCACTATTTAAGGTTTATACGCGGAGTTGTTGATTCAGAAGATTTACCGCTTAATATTAGTAGAGAAACTCTGCAGCATAATACTACCTTAGAGAAGATCAAAGCGTCAATAACTAAGCGTGTACTGAGCGAGCTTAAGAAAAAGAAAGAAGAAGTAAGAACAGAATATGAAACCTTCTGGCAGAATTTTGGTTCAGTGATGAAGGAAGGCTTATGTGAGGGCCTACCAGCTCCTGAGAAATTACTCGAACTTTGCTTATTCAGAAGCGCTTTGCAAGATAAGATGATTACTTTAGATGAGTATATCTCTAACATGAAAGATGAACAAAAAACCATTTATTACTTAAGTGGTGAGGATGCAAACAAACTTAAGAATAGTCCGCAAATAGAAGGCTTCATAAGTAAAAATATTGATGTACTGCTATTTACTGATACAGTAGATGATTTTTGGGTAAATATTATTGGCGAGTATAAAGGGAAAGAAATTAAATCGGTAACGCGCGCAAGTATCGATCTTGCTGACGCTGAGAAACCAGATACTGAAGAGCAAAATAATGATACAAAGGACGTTACAGATTCAAGTCATGAATCATTAATAGCATACTTTAAGCAAGTGCTTGGTAATAAAGTAAAGGATGTAAAAATCTCTAAAAAACTAACATCAAGTCCTGTATGTCTTGTTGTGAGCGAAGGTTCAATGGATATCAGAATGGAGAGGTTTTTAATTGAGCAGAAGCAGCTTGCTGCAACTTCGGCAAAAATATTGGAATTAAATACCGACCATAAGATTATTAAAAAAATAGAAAGCGATTTAGCTTCATCTAAAGCCACTGCTTTAACAGAAGAGCTAGTAAATATCTTATTTGATCAAGCCTGCATTATTGAAGGTGAACCAATTTCTGATGCAAGCTTATTTTCTAAAACCTTGAATAACTTACTTGCTAAGGCAATTGAGGTATAATTATAGCCTAAGGTAAATTCTACTTAAACTAAGCTTATGGCCAGGTCTCCTAGGTCATAAGCTTATGCACTTGTGTTATTATTAAATTTGGCATAATTGCTTTCAATTTGCAAGTAATCTTGGCCAGAAGCAGACACCTCACAAAAATTTAAAACTGTCTAGCAACTTTCTATATAAAACTTCGTTTCTTAATTTTTTTACTATTGCTATATACTTTGCACTTTCAGATTCCTTATAGATAACTTACGGCATTAACACTTAGCTACGATAAAAAATGTTATATTTTTTATAGAGATAAATTCTGCTATTAAATGAAAAAAAAAGGGGGGGGGGGGTCAAAAAATGCAACCTGAAGCTGAAACCTTGTAATATAGGTTAATATATTAACCGCTGTGTTGTTTTTAGTCCAAGAAGCGTAAATTATTGAATTTTATAATGTCATTTCTATAAACACAAACTAAACTTATGCTGGAAAGCTCGATCAGTATGTTAGTACTTGCTGAAATCAAAATACTTGCGGGAGAAAGGCAGAATTGCTATAAATGACAGGTTAAAATTAATATTATGATAAAAGGGAAGCCTATGGCAGACTTAAAAAAGTTAAATGATGAAATGGCAAGCAAGATACAGGCTACGGATAATCTTGCAAACCTTGAGCAGCTTAAGGTAGAGATATTTGGTAAATCTGGCGCTTTGCAAGCAGAAATGGCAAAAATTGCTACTCTTCCAACAGAAGAAAGGAAAGATTTTGGCCGCGAAGTAAATATAGTTAAACAAAGCTTGCAAGGGTTATTTGATCAGAAAAAGGAAGAGTTACACCATCTTGAGCTTGATAAGAAGCTGCAAGCTGAATGGCAGGATTTAAGTCTGCCTGGCAGAAGAGATAAAATTGGTAAGATTCATCCATTAACTCAAGCGTTAAACGAGATGACAGAGATATTTGCTAATCTTGGCTTTAACATCGAGGAGGGTCCAAGTATTGAGGAAGATTGGTACAATTTTACAGCCCTTAATATAGATGAGAATCACCCTGCACGCCAAATGCATGATACTTTCTATATGAAGGAGATTGATGGAAGTGAAGCAGGAAAGACGCTGCTTAGAACCCATACCTCGCCAGTACAAATTAGAACAATGCAGAAAGGCAAGCCACCATTTAGATTTGTAGTACCTGGTAGAGTTTACCGCTGTGATTGGGATGCCACCCATACGCCAATGTTTCATCAAATAGAGGGTGTAGTAGTGGATAAAGATATTCATATGGGACATTTAAAGCATTTCATTACGGAATTCATGAAAGCATTTTTCGAGAAAGATAAGCTAGATGCTCGCTTCAGAGGAAACTTCTTCCCGTTCACTGAACCATCAGCTGAGGTTGATATAAGGTGCTCAAGGAAGTCAGGGGAACTTGTTTTAGGAGAGGGAGATGATTGGCTGGAAGTTATGGGATGCGGCATGATCCATCCAAAAGTGCTAGAGAATGCTGGAATTGATCCACAAGAATATCAAGGATTTGCCTTTGGCCTTGGGGTTGAGCGATTTGCTATGCTTAAATATGGTATCGCGGATCTTCGTGAATTTTTTGCAGGAGATGTTCGCTGGCTTAACCATTATGGTTTTTCAAGTTTCGATGTGCCAAGCCTAATAGGAGGTCTTACAAGATGAAATTTACATTATCATGGCTTAAAACATTTTTAGATACAGAATCCTCACTTCAAGAAATTTGTGAACGGCTCACTATACTTGGTCTTGAGGTAGAAGAAGTAATCGATCGAGCAAAAGACCTTGGTAGCTTCAAGGTTGCAGAGATTTTAGAGGCAGAGCAACATCCTAACGCTGACAAATTAAGAGTTTGTAAGGTTAATAATGGCTCACAAGTCCTGCAAATAGTTTGTGGAGCACCTAATGCTAGAGCAGGTATAAAGGTAGTATTAGCTGAAGTTGGTGTACTGATCCCAAATGGCGAATTTAAGATTAAAGCTTCTGAGATTAGAGGCGTTAAAAGCGAAGGAATGCTTTGCTCCGAGGATGAGCTAAAAATAGGCGGTGGAAGCGAAGGAATTATCGAGCTACCGACGGCTGCCATTGCTGGAGAAAGCTTTTTAAAATATTATGGCATGGACGATCCAGTTATAGAAATAGCAGTAACGCCAAATAGAGGCGACTGCCTTGGAGTTTATGGTATTGCAAGAGATTTAGCTGCAAGTGGTCTTGGAACACTCAAAGAGCCTCTGCATAAATCTATTCCGTTAAAATTCACTTCAAACTTTGAAGCCAAGGTTGAAAATTCCAAGCTTTCGCAGTTATTTGCTTTAAGGGAACTCAATGGAGTAAGAAACTGCGAGAGTCCAACTTGGCTAAAAAATTTGCTAAAGAACATAGGAGTTACGCCGATCTCTGCTTTAGTAGATATCACAAATTATATTTCCTATAGTTTTGCAAGACCATTACATGCTTATGACAAAAATATGCTTGATGGCAGTTTAGTAGTAAGAGAGGCTAGAAATGGTGAAAAACTCAAAGCCCTAAATGGCAAAGAATATTCGCTTGCAGAAGGTGATATAGTTATTGCTGGCGAGTCGGAGATTCATGGTTTGGGTGGTATTATTGGGGGTGAAGCTAGTTCGTGCTCGTCAGAGACTATTAATGTAATACTAGAAGCTGCCTTATTTGATAAAGTGCAAATTGCGAAAACTGGAAGAAGGTTACAAATACATACAGACGCAAGATTCCGTTTTGAGCGTCACGTTGATCCAAATTTTACCCTTCAAGGGCTTGATATCGCTACCGATATGATATTGGGTATTTGTGGCGGTGAAGCTTCCGAACCGGTTATTGTAGGAGATAAGCATTTTAAGAACAAGGAGATTGACTTTTGTTTCAATATAATTGAGAAGAAAACCGGTCTTAAGGTTTCTAGTGAAGAGTCGCTAGAAATATTACATAAACTAGGATTTAAGGTCTTTTCAAAAGATGCTGAGCAGGCAAGGTTGATGATTCCTTCTTGGAGGTCTGACATATCAATTGGTGAAGACCTAGTAGAAGAGGTCGCAAGGATTTATGGTTATGATAAATTACCGCTTGCGCCGCTGCCAAAAGTCGATTTCTTTAGACAAAGATTACTTACGCAAAAGCAAAGACGTATGCGTGATGCTAGAAAAATTCTTGCTGCAAGAGGGCTTGATGAGGTAGTTTCATGGTCATTTATGGCAAGTGAGAAAGCTGCTTTATACAAGCCGCTAATAGAAGAGCTTTACATAGCAAATCCTATTGCAGCTAAACTTGATTATATGCGGCCTTCAATCTTTTCAAATCTACTTGAAATCATAGTAAAGAACAAAGCTAGATCATTTAATGACCTTGCCTTCTTTGAAATTGGCCCGATATTCCAAGGGATCAGGCCCAATGAAGAAAGGCAGGTTATAACAGCAGTAAGGACCGGCAACTATTTAGATAAATCTATATATGGCCCTGCAAGAGAAGTTGATATATATGATGTAAAAGCTGACCTTGAATTATTACTCGAAGAATTTAATTTTAATATTCAAAAACTACAGTTAAGTTCAGACAAACCAGCTTACTTTCACCCGAATAGAGCAGCATCTTTAAAGCTTGGCAATAAAGTAATAGCACATTTTGGCGAGCTGCATCCAGCGCTTATTGCAAATTATGACATTAAAAACAGGGTTGTTGGGTTTGAATTATTCTTAGAAGAATTGCCAGAAGCAAGACTAAAGTTTGGTCAGCATGAGCGGTATTCAGTTTCTGACTTCCAACCAGTAGAGCGCGATTTCGCATTCTGGGTAGGTGAGAAGGTAAATGTTGGTGAAATGACTAACTTTATTAAGTCTATAAACAAAGATCTAATAAAAGAGGTTAGAATTTTCGATATATTCAAAGGTTCCCATAGCGAGATTAGTAAAAAATCTGTAGCTTTAACTGTATTGTTGCAAGCAAAAGATAAAACATTGACAGATTTAGAGCTTCAAGATATTAGCGAAAAAATAATTAGGGAAATTGAAAGGAAGTTCGAGGCAAAAATCAGGGATAATTGATAGGAAGATTCGCGGCATGGTTTTAGCAAATATGCAGGATATAGTAAAAAATATTAAGGCTTAGTCATTAATAGTGGTAATTATACAACATACCAAAATAATTTATGTGTTTTAAAAGTTAAAACCATAGTTTGTGATTGATAAACTACCTTTAAATACATTATTATAATTGGGGTAATTACCAGCTTTATGGTGTTGCAAGTTAATTGCTAGTTTTTAACTGCAATAATTAAAACAATATTACAAGGAGAAATTGTTTATGAAAAAATTATTATTAGTTGCAGCGTCTTCTGCTCTTCTATCTACAGCTGCATATGCAAATGAAGATGCTTTCTATTTAAGAGCTGACGTTGGTGTTTCTCACTTTATGTCAGAAAAGGATTCTTCTACAAAATTAAAACTTAAAACTGATCATAGCCCATTAATGTCAATAGCTGCTGGTTATGGTGTTATGGATACAGTAAGAGCTGAACTTGAACTTGGTTATCATTTCCAGCCTGAATTATCAAAAACAGGGAACTACAGCAATAATACACTTTCTGCTAAAGCTAAGCACAAAGTAAGAACTACATCTTTGATGGTTAAAGGCCTTGTTGATTTATTCGATGCTGGACCTGCTAAACTTTTCGCAGGTGCAGGTATTGGTATGGCTCAAGTTAGCGAAAAAGTTTCTTTAACAGAAAGAAAAGTTATTGCAACAAACACAGCTTCTGCTGATTTAAATTACAAAGTTAAAAACAAAAATAACTTAGCTTATACTCTTGTTGCTGGTGCTGGTTTCGAAGTATCAAATGGCGTAATGCTTGATCTTACTTACAGCTACAACAGCTATGGTAAAACAAAATCACAGAAAGTTAGTGATGTAGAGTACGGTAAAACACGTCTTCACGGACATGTTGGTAAAATTGGTCTAAGATTTAACATATAATCTTATAACCTAATTACTGGTTTTAAAGGGGTTCTAGTAATAGAGCCCCTTTTCTTATTGTAAAGTTTTAAATGATTTTAGATCATTTTGCGAAAAAATACTTGCAAGGCTAGGTTTTATGATATATATTACCTCTACTTTTTAGAAAAAACTAGAAAGTCCGGGGGTGTAGCTCAGTTGGTTAGAGCGTCTGCCTGTCACGCCGAAGGTCGCGGGTTCGAGTCCCGTCATCCCCGCCATCAAATCTAAAAAAATCACTTAACATTCTAAAAGCTTTATAAATGACCAGTTCAGCGCATAATCTACCAACCACTATTAGAATTGAAAAAATTATTGGTAATGATGATCTTCCCCTTCCATCATATGCAACAGCGCAGAGCGCAGGACTTGATCTTTATGCAGCCGTAGAAGGAAATGTCCATATTCTTCCAGGTCAAATATCAATTATCCCAACAGGGATCAAGATTGCTCTACCAGAAGGATATGAAGCACAAATAAGGCCAAGATCTGGTCTTGCTGCAAAAAACGGTATAACAGTTCTAAATACCCCAGGTACCATTGATGCAGATTACCGTGGCGAGGTTAAAGTAATTCTTATAAACTTAAGCCAAGAAGACTTCATTATTACACGTGGAATGAGAATAGCGCAAATGGTTATAAATCAGTTCCAAACTATCAAATGGGAACAGGTGGAGACTTTGGAGGCCGATACTGAGCGTGGTGAAGGCGGGTTTGGTTCCACTGGCGTCAAGCAAAAGCATTTAATAAATTAATCAAAGCTAATTTCAATTTAAAATCGATCTTAGTCACAGCCTACCTGGAAGCGTTATAAACTTATAAATATTCCATTATTAAAGATCTTCCAAGAATACTAAATTCCTTGTATAATAGCCTAAATTTAAGATAAATGGTTATGCAAGAAGGCATTAGAATTGCAAAATTTATTGCACAAAGCGGATATTGCTCGCGTAGGAAAGCTGAAGAGTTTATAGAATCTAGGGAAGTTAAGGTTAATGGAGAAATCATAACCAATCCAGCAACGCACGTAACTATAAGAGATAAAATTGAAATTCAAGATAAAGTTTTAAGTAAGGCCGCCTCACAAGCACGTCTCTGGCTCTATTATAAGCCTAATGGTCTTATTACTTCACATAAAGATACTCATGATAGAACCACCGTGTTTGAAACTTTACCTGAAGATTTACCTAGAGTAATATCAGTAGGTAGGCTTGACTTAAATAGTGAAGGATTGCTTCTGCTGACTAATAGTGGAAAACTTGCCAGATATTTAGAGCTACCAAGCACAGCATTACAAAGAGTTTATAAAGTAAGAGCATTTGGCGAGTTGGATCTAAGAGAGCTTAAAAAATTAGAAAAAGGTATGACAATTGAGGGAGTAAGTTATAAGCCAGCTAAAATTGAATTGATTAAAGCTGGAACAAATAGTTGGTTTAAAGTAACTTTAACTGAAGGAAAAAACCGAGAGATTAGAAAAATATTTTCTCACTTTAATTTAAGTGTAAATCGCTTAATTAGAATCAAATATGGCCCCTTTGATATAGAAGATTTAGAACCATGTGGGCTCAAAGAAGTACCAAATTATAAGTTGATTAATCATTTACCAGAAGAAATTTTAAAATTATGATGAAAATAATAGCTGGCAGGCTTAAAGGGCGTAACATACCAACATTCAAAGGAAACCGATATAGACCATCGCAGTCAAGGCTGCGAGAAGCTTTGTTCAGTATATTAAGCTCAGGCGAATTTGCGGAGCAAAATATTCTCCAAGATGCAATTGTTCTTGACCTATTTTCAGGTGCAGGAAGCTTATCTTTCGAAGCTTTATCAAGAGGTGCTGCCCATTGTACAATGGTTGATGTTGATGCCGAACATTTAAAACTTGCTCAATCGGCAGCTGAACATTTTGGTGAAATAGATAATGTCAATTGCCTAAGGCTAGATGCAGCAAACTTACCGATGGCTACTAAAAAATTTAATTTGATTTTCATCGATCCACCTTATCACAGCAAGCTTGCTGATAAAGCTATGAAATCGATAATGAATAAGGGGTGGCTTAAAGATGGTGCAATTGTTGCTGTAGAGGTCTCCAGAAAAGAAGATATAAAACCAGTTAAAAGTTTTAGCGTAGTCTTAGAGAGAATATATGGTAATAGTAAGCTTATAATTTTAAACTATCAGCATGAGAGCGAGCTATAATAATGAGTAAGGTTAAAAGACAATATTTTTGCTCAAATTGTGGAGCTGTACATTCAAAATGGTCAGGGCAGTGTTTCGACTGTAAAGAATGGGATTCGATAACAGAAGAAATCGTATCTAAAAAAGGAGAAGAATCATCAATTTTAATAGGAAAACCACTGGCGCTTGAATCTTTAGACTCTTCAATGAAGGAAGAACCAAGATATATTACGCCAATTGGCGAGCTTAATAGAGTACTTGGTGGTGGCTTAGTCTCAGGTTCTACTATACTTATAGGGGGAGACCCTGGGATTGGGAAATCTACACTTCTCTTGCAACTTGCAGCAACCCTCTCTGAACATACTTTAAGCTGTTTATATATTACAGGGGAAGAATCTACTAGCCAAGTTAAAATGCGTGCATTTAGGCTGGGTCTTGCCCATTTTCCTTTAAAAATTATCTCTGCCACCAAGGTAGAAGATATAGTAACTACCATTGATACTCATAAAAATACAATTAAATTAGTCGTAATTGATTCTATTCAAACAATGTTTTCTGAAGATATAAGTTCAGCGCCAGGTACTGTATCACAAGTGAGAGCAACGGCACATGCACTCATTTCTTATGCCAAGCAAAATGATATAATACTGCTAATTGTTGGGCATGTTACTAAGGAGGGTGAACTAGCTGGCCCTAAGGTGTTAGAGCATATGGTTGATACAGTGCTTTATTTTGAAGGTGATAGAAACCACCATTTTAGAATACTTCGTTCAATTAAAAATCGGTTTGGCGGTATTAATGAAATAGGCGTTTTTGAAATGCGCGAAGCTGGTCTTGTAGAAGTTACTAATCCATCGGAATTATTTTTGATGCAGCGAGAAAGTAATGTTAGCGGTACTACGGTTTTTGCTGGTATAGAAGGTTCAAGACCAGTACTAGTTGAAATACAGGCGCTCACTGCTCCTTCAAATATGGCCACGCCCAGAAGATCTGTAGTTGGCTGGGATGCTAACCGCTTATCAATGCTACTTGCAGTACTTGCGGTTCGTTATGGATTAAATTTATCCTCGCATGAAGTGTATTTAAGTGTAGCAGGGGGGCTTAAAATTACTGAACCAGCCGCAGACCTTGCTGTTGCCAGCTGTATAATATCTGCCGCTCTAAATAGACCGTTACCAGAGAAGACAGTGTTTTTTGGTGAAGTGGGTTTGTCGGGAGAGGTTAGGAAGGTCTCACAGGCTGAGCTCCGCATAAAAGAAGCGCAAAAACTTGGTTTTACCGATGTGGTCTGTTCTTTAAACGAAAATTTGAAAGACAATACTGTTCAAGGCATTGCTCACATTAAGCAATTAAAAGGTTTAGTATAGATATCTTCAATGAGCTATTTAAGTGAGCTAAATAATTTCCTTATATCTTAATGTAGACGTTTCTTCTGAAAGCTGGTTACGGAACAGCTAGAGGTAGTAAGGCCATTTCAAGTCCTTACTACTCTAAGACTTCTTATAGGCCGAAATCATTTCCTAAGATTGCTGGATCTACTAGTAAACTGTCTTCAACTTCATCGATTTCCATTTTACCTGCAAGACCTTTTAAGCCTGAATCTTGATAGCCAAAGATTGGTGCTGCATATTCTGTCGCCTCTACTTTGGAAGTATCTAGTTTATTGGTCAAAAAGCCAGGGCATTGATATTCAGGAAATAACGCATAAAAGAGTAATGCTTCTTTCTCTTCAGTAGTTTCATATATCTCGCTAAACTCAATTTTAGTTCTTTTATCAGTGTTGTTACTTACTACAGAGGATAATTTACTAAACAATACTTCTACATCTTCTATGAATTTATTAGGAACCTTAAAACTATCTTCATAGCCTATTTTTTTAAGATAGTTTTTCTTCGCAGCAAGATATTGATTGAAGCTATTCTTTAAGGCATTAAGAGTAGCAATAACAGTATTATTATGCTTGTTATAAGCGTATAATTTTAGAAATTTTAAGTAGTTATCTTGATCGCCTTGATTCCAAATATTATTTTTCAATTGGTCAAAAGTGGCTACAGTGCTAATCTCATAAAGCTTCCTTGCTGCTTCCATATCAGAAATATCAAAACATTCCTTAAGACTAGCTATTTTATCAAGAATTTCGCTAACCGCTGGACTTGTTCTATGATTTTGAAAGTAACTTTCTAACTCGTTTAAATCAATTATCTTGCCTTCAAAACTAATGTTTTGCTTGAGTTTGAGCTCCATTTTTGAAATTATGATTTCAGCGCTTTCTTTGGTTAAATTAATTGGCTCAGGTAATTCATTACTAAATAACTTTTCAGCATATTCCTGAGCTTCAAGCATTGCTAATATATTATCATCATTAATTCTATTATAATTTTTTGTCTTCTTATCAATGACTCTGGCGCCATTTTTGATTAAAAACATGACGATATCTTTATGCTTTTTAGTTGCAGCATAATATAACGCTGATGCACCAAAACAATCTTTATTAATATCTGCTCCATATTGTAGAAGTAATTTTACGATATCTAGACAGCCATTTTCCGCTGCATTATGTAAGGCTGTCTGTTGATCAGTGGTGGTTTGATCAATTTCTGCTCCAGCCTCAATTAATAATCGGACGACCTCTTTGTGTCCTTTTGAGGCTGCACGCCTTAATGGAAAGAGCTCCGTAGTTCCATCATCGTTGACTTTGGCACCTGCCTTTATTAATAAATCCACTATTTCAATATACCCATTTTCTGCTGCGTGTAATATTGGAGGATATAAATCTCCATCATCATGCTCTTCCCTATCTACGCCGGTTTCGTTTACATCAGCCCCAGCTTCAATTAATAACTTTACTATCTTAGTATATCCATATCTTGCAGCCCAAAATAAAGCAGTATGTCCATTCTCATCAAGCCAATCTAATAGGAGAGTTTGTAAATTAATAGTTTTAAAATTTTTAGCAAACTCTAATATAAAGGCTACAGACTCTTCAAAGCCAGCTTTAGCCGCTAAATGTAAAGGTGTTTCATACTCATGATTAAAGTTCTCAGGGGCAGCCCCAGCTTTTAGTAATAACTCTACAATTTTAGTATGTCCATGCATGGCGGCTAAATGTAAGGCTGTATTTCCATTATCATCTTCTGAATCGATATTTAAGCTATAGTTTATTAATCCTTCTAATAAACTAGGAAATATCTCTAAATCTCCATCTATAGCAGCTTGGCGTAGATCATTGCAGTAATCTTCATTTGCAGACTCTTTTTCTAAAAGCTTTACTACATCTAAATATCCATTTTCTCGAGCTCTTTGTAATGGAGTTGCTCCTTGATTATCTATAGAATAAATATCAGCCCCTCTACTAATCAAATATTTAGCAGCAGCTTTGTGGCCTTTTGTTGCTGCAAGATGTAAAGGGGTTTCTCCTTGAGCATTTGGTAAATCAATTTCTGTTATCTCAAAAGCAGCACTTATTCCACCGTAACCAATACCACCCTCAAGGAGACCTCTTAAAGCCTTAATATTACCATTCTCGGCAGCCGTATGCAGCGCTGTAGACCCTGTAGGAGCTATTTTGTTCGTATCAACATTACTTATTGTGAACCCTTCACGCACAATATCCTTATGATCAATTAGTGCTACGTAATGTAGAAAGGTGTGTCCCTCATTATTAGCGTGTCCTGTATAATCACTATTGCTGTTATTTGATTCTTCAGTATATTCATCTATTAAAGACAAAAAAGTAGTCGCATCTTCAAAATTATTGAATGATTGCTCTTCAGATGGTGCAATTAGGTTCTCTGGTAGATTATCTTCTTGCTCTCTAGAGATAGGCTCATTTGTATCATTTGTAATATCTTCTTGTTTTCTTTTGCTCATCGTTTCCTTAATAATTACAGATTTTTTCGCATGGTAATTATAATTATATTAAGAAAAAAGTAAAGATATATTCACGCTTTATGTTGCGCAAATGTTAAATAAAATTATGCTGTTTATTGAATGCTTACTTAATAGCTATTTGATATTTTGCTCAAAAGGTAAAAATTATAGTTTGAAACCACTTCTACCCTTTTTAATCGGTTTTTCTTTAGATTTACTAGCCTTCTCGATTGGATGAATAGAAGTAATTTTTTTACCGATATGACCTGCTATAATTTTTAAATTTTCCCATTTTCTATCTATTGATTTAGAGAAATTAGAAGCCAGAGAAGCAGCTTTTTCATTTTTTTTAGCTACTTTTACAAGATTTGACAGTTCTTTATCTAAATCTTTATGAAGCTTAGTGGAGGTAATTGAATAGATGGTTTCTATAGCCTGCATTTTTTTCTCTTGAAAGTTTTTTACCTCTCCTGTTGAAGGATTGACTTCATCGAGTTTTGCCTCGAAAACTTTCCTTACAATGTTATTAGCAGCATCAATATTTGTGATCATAGGTATTTTATCTATTGCTGGGAAAACTTCTCTAGCCTCTTTGATCCTTGCTGGACCTTGGTTTATCCAAGCATTTATATTGGGGTTTTCTTTATTTTCTACCATTTCACTAAGGAACATTCTCTCGCATTTTGCTGCATAATATGCTGCAGAATGCCCAGCTGCTGTAGTCGCATTTCGATCAGCTCCATTTCTTATTAATTCTATAGCAGTCTTATAGTCTCCCCCTCTTGCGGATACCATCAACGGAGTCATTCCTTGCATGTTTCTTGCGTTAATATTAGCTTTTTGATTCGATGTCGCTGAGTTTTCATTGCTTTTCATAAAACTTTCAATAAATGTTAATTTAAAGATTATACTGTTTAAGGGTTAAAAAAGTATTAATGAAGTTGTAAGTGTGCGCTTTGTACATCGAGTATTTAAGGCTACTGCTCTCTAGAAGCGTCCTAGCTTGTCTTTTGTTTAAGTCTTCGAATTATTCAGATCTAGAGGTTTAACTTTAAAAGTGCCCTAGGCTAACTTATAGCTGCATATTGAATATTTTATCTAGCCCTTGAGTTAGTTGGTCTCTAAAAGCTACTACTGTTCTTAGGGTGTTTTGTGCTTGAGTCGTGCTGGTAGCTAATTCTAGAATCGATGCTTCACCGATTAAAGCTTTTTTTGTTACAGCCTCTGCAGCTTTTAATGGAGCCTTAACAGCAGCTATTGCTTGAGTTACAAAGTTTCCGGAAGGTACCGATTGAACGCTGCGTGTTTTGATATGAGATAGTATTTGCTCAGGGCTCATTTTAGAATAAACATTAAATACATTATCTACAATGTTTTTAAAATTTCCTCCATTGCTTGACCCAAACTTAACGCTCTCACCAGGGATTGGCCCAATGCCGCTACCAAAGTTTGCTGAATCTACCTTGCTATATGCTTGAAATGCTTGCAGGGATGCTTTATCAATAGCCATTATCTCATTACCTCTATAGTTTTTTGTAACATTGCTTTTGATATTTCAATTACGCTTAAATTAGCTTCGTAACTATTTTTTGCTTCAATAGTATCTGCTTTCTCTATTTCTTTGTAAACATTGGGATAAAGAACATACCCTTCGGCGTCAGCTGCGGGGTGATGCGGATCAAATCTTTTAATAAATACAGATTTATCAACAGAGTATTTTTTAACTTTCACAATATTGGTCTTTAATTTTGGATCGTATTTATTTTCTACGAACAAGACTTTCCTTTGGTAAGGAGCCTCGCCTGGTAATGTACCAGTCGAATCTTCGTTAGCAATATTCTCAGCAGCGATTTTTAAACGCTCCATCTGTACTTTTGCTCCGTGGCCAGCTATTTCCATTGATTTAAGTAAGCTATCTTCTAGTGAGAAAGCTGTATTAGGGGTGAAGATTAGGTATGAGAGTATAATAACTTGGTTTAAAGCTAATAAAAAAATATTATAAGCCCTAAGCCTTGCCATTATTGTCCGCTCCTGCCAAGGGCTGATATCCATAAAGCATTAGCTTTCATATAAGCTTCGGTGACGGTATTATATTTTAACTGATTTGCTGCAATTTTCTGAGTTTGCTGAGGGATAGAGATATTATTACCATTAGGCTTCATTTCATCGGCATCTTTTTGATAAATTACTTTAAAAATTGAAGTCTGCTTACCTTGGATATGGTTATTATGAGTAGTTGCAAGCCCAACAGATGAGCGAACAAAACTATCAAATGATTTTTGCGGGGCAATTTCACGCGCAAGACGTCCTGGAGTATTTGCGTTCATTACATTATCTGCTAAAACCTCATGGTTTTTAGAGTAATATTCTAAAGATTTAACTATCTCATTTATGTTAAGACCCATAGAGCAAGAACCGCTTAAATTTTTCTTAATTAAATCATTTTTTATTTACTATTTAAAGGAAATGCTATAAATATTGTTATAAATTAGTAGAAAATGTGGTATAAATTCAAACCGAACTATTATTCTTCGCCTACAAAACAATGGGTAATGTATGCTCTATATAACACGCCGAATTGGCGAGACAATTGTTGTAAACAATAATATTGAAATTACGGTATTAGAAATCATCGGTAAAAAAATCAAGCTAGGTTGCAAATTTCCAAAGAGCAGCACGGTATATCGTAAAGAGCTTCACGATAAAATAACTAGCGAAAATTTAGCGGCTATTGGAGAATTAGAAGTCTCAAGCGATTCGCTACTGCCTGAGCCTAAGAACTTATTCAGTAAAATAAACAAGGATTAATTAAGCTCATTAACCTCGTTAATTAGTGTGCTTTTTGAATCTAAACTATGGATATTTAGATCACTTGGCATCATCTTTTTAGCTTTTATTGTCTGTTCGATAAAGCTTGATATCTCGGCTTGCGCTTTTTTAATGCCTAAAGATACTTCTTTATTTATTTGCTCAAAGTTATTCATATGCAATTTCTCCGATAAACTTATTAATGTGAGGAGCCAAAATTTTGGTTATCTCTTCTTGATTACGTGCTGCAGATAATGAAAGAATCTTTATTTCAGTTAAAGCAACAATTAAATTATCGACGCAAGGTTCAACGTTCTGAAGAGACTTATCCGTAAATTTAAATTCCTTAATTTTTCGCATTAAGTCATCTCTTAACCTAGAATTAAGAGAGCTGTCTTTGCGGAGCCCAACAAAAGTTCCTCTTGAGTCAACTAAATGCGAAACTAGCGTCATTACTAATTCTTTAGTCCTTGAATAGCCGAATTCATTAGCAAGAGGGGCTTCTATTTTTGCCCCATTTCTAACTAGCAATGGCACTACACTATAATGTCCTTTTTCTAAAGCAATCTCTGCTGCTGATTTATGCTGCCCGTTATTTAACTCTAAGTTAGAGCCATTATTGATCAAGCTTGCAATTACTTCCTTATTACCTAAAGAGGCGGCAAATATTAAAGGTGTAGATTTAGTGAAATCTCGTGAATTTACAAGCTTAAGCTTTTCAAAGCTACATAATAGCTCGATAACTTCAAGTGCTGAATACTCAACTGCAAGATGTAGTAAGCTTTTACCTGCAAATTTTAAGGACAAGATTTCTTTACCTTGCTCAAGACCACTAAGCATTTCTAAAAACTCAGCGTTATCAGATTTTATAGCTATTTCAAGTGGTGTAAATTTGTCTTGGTTCTGCGCAAACAAATCCGCTCCTTGATTTAGTAGCTGTTTTGCAATTAGATTAGCTTTAATCCCAGCTGCAACATGCAGAGCGGTCATACCCTTATGATTTGCCGTATTTAAGATTAAAGCTAAGCAATCACAAGATTTATGCTTACACCGGCCAGGCATTAATGAAGGAATTTTTTTAGTTAATTCAATAACATCCATAAAAGGCTGCACAGCATTCTTGCTCACCATATAGTGGAATATTGTATTGCCTTTATCATCTTGGCTAAACAGACCTTCACTTATAGTGCTATCGATTTCAAGTAAAATGTCCTTTAAATTTTCTTTAGTATGTACTATTTTATTAGCGTACTTCGCTACTTCTGTATCAAAACTAATCATCTTAGGCTACCTTCCTAATTTAAACTTCGGTAGATTTTAAGTGAGATTAATTAAAGAAAAGTTAACAAAAAAAGTTTTTTTTCATTATGTCGTATAGTTACAACACTAATACTCCTCAAAGTAATATGGAGGAGGTTTCTGAGAAGCTTAATAGATCTTTTTCTAGACGAATAGGTAAGCATTTATCAAAGTTACAACAGAATTTACTGGACGTAAACTTACCCTTATATAAGGTTGAGAGTAACGACCCATTAAGCTATGCCAAAAACTCTGAAAAAATTTTCTTAGAAATAGGTTTTGGTATGGGTGAGCATTTGATTAATCAATCAAAGCTCAACCCAAAAAACCATTACCTTGGCTGCGAGCCTTATATGAATGGGGTCGCAAATTTGCTGAAGCTAGCAGAAGCAGGGAGCATTAAGAATTTTTCCCTGTGGCCGGATGATGTAGATATCATACTTAGTAACATACCTGATAACTCATTAGATGGAGTATATATCTTGTTCCCTGATCCATGGCCAAAAAACCGTCAGCAGAAGCGACGCCTGGCTAACCCTATACGCATGAGGATTATAAGAGATAAGCTAAAACCTGAGAGGGTAATATATTTTGCTTCCGATATTTATGATTATGTTGATCAATTAAAGAAGTTTATGATGCCTGAGTTTGGTTTTGAATATATAACAAAAGATGAATTAGAGCCGCATCCTGGTTACATTCAGACTAAGTACCATTCAAAAGCAAGTGTTAATGCTATAAAGCCTAGGTTTGTACAGTTTAGGAAGATTGTCTCTTGAACTTACCTAGATCCTTAAAAGTAATAAAAAACTTTCTACAATTTATAAAAACTGTAAATATAAATAGGAGAATAGGGTAATAAAAATTTTACTACCCTAAAAGAAAAATTTTTACAGGAAATATTATAAAACCCATAATACTAATGTTTCCTTATCTTTCTGCCGAAAGAAAGAGAGGGCTTTTAAAGGCTATCGTTATTGCTTTCTCTCGATAAGGTTAGAGGTTGTTTCTAACTTGCTATTTTGAGCAGGTGTTGATTCTTCAACAAGCTTAGGCTCTGGAAGATCAAATTTTTTAGGAACTTTAACAGGTTTTACGGTCTTAACTTCATGTTCATTTGGAGCAACAGCAACTAGCCCTAAAGAATTTTTTAAATTGCTGCAGCTACTAATTAGCAACGATAATATTAAAGTATAGAGTATATTTTTCATAAATTCTTAGCCTTATTTTTTCTTTCTTGCGCGTGTAATTGTCTTATTTTTTCTGCTTCAATAGCGATTGGATCAATTTCCTCTACCACGTTTCCCGCCTTATAATAATCATATATTAAAAGCAAAGCACCTATAGTTATATAGCTATCAGCGATATTAAATACTGCAAAATGATAATCTTCATAATGCAGGTTTATGAAATCGAAGACTGCGCCTCGCATGATCCTATCGTAAAGATTTCCTACAGCGCCGCCTACGATTAAGCAATATCCAATGAAACTTTTAACAGTAGTACAATTTAGTAAAAGATAAAACAAATATATTATAACCAAAATGTTAAAAAATATAAAGAACTTATTTGCATATTGATAGTAATTACTAAACATACCAAAGCTTATACCATAATTCCAGACATACACTAAGTTAAAAAAGCTTGTAACTTCTACAGTACGTAAGGGAATTGATTTTAGGTAGCCTATAAACCACCATTTGCTTAGCTGATCTACTGCTGCTAGCTTTAAAATTATACCTAAAGCCTTTAAAGTAATTAGATAATAGCGTCTTATAATTGGGTGCACTTTATTATAACCTTATGAATCATTATACTATAATTTCATAACTAAAACTTAGCATTAAGTAAACTATATTTTGACTTTAGAGCGTAAATTGTATAAAACTTAATGGAAAACTTTAGCCCCTGTGGTGAAATGGTAGACGCGGCAGACTCAAAATCTGCAGCCTGCAAGGGCGTGCTGGTTCAAGTCCGGCCAGGGGCACCATAGTGCTTACATAATTTTGGAGATGCTTCATGAGAATATATTATATTCTAGCCTTAAGCTTAGTTTTATCCTTATCCGGTTGTAAAAATAAGATGGATGAAAATGATATAGTAGTGCCAGCGAATGACCTTTATACAAAGGGTAATGAGTTATTAGATAAAAAAGATTATAAAGAAGCTGCAGAGACTTTCTCAAAAATATATTTCCAGCATCCAGGTTCTCCCCTTACTCCTAAAGCAGAGCTAATGGAAGCCTATGCATATTATCTAGCTGAAGAATATGAAGAAGCAACGGATGTGCTTGATAATTTTATCCACTTGCACCCTTTGCACCCTGAAATAGATTACGCTTACTACCTAAGAGCTATGTCATATTATATGCTAATACCAAATGTAGATCATGACCAGAATAAAACTAAAGAAGCAAAATTAGCTCTAGAAGAAGTGGCATATAGATTCCCAAATAGTAAATATGCAGCTGATGCTAAAGCTAAACTTGCGCTTGCTATTGATCACTTAGCGGGACATGAAATGCAAGTTGGTAGGTATTATTTAAGAGAAAAAAACCCTATAGCGGCTATTAATAGATTTAAGACGGTAATCGAAGAATATTCAGCGACAGCTCATGTCCAAGAAGCCTTACACCGTATGGTAGAATCTTATCTGATATTAGGTCTCTCTGAAGAAGCAGCAAAATATGCTTCAGTGCTCGGTCATAACTATCCAGAGAGCGATTGGTACAGGCATAGTTTAGCAATATTAAAGAAGTAAATAGTCAGGGCTAAATGCTACTTAGACTTTCTGTTAAAAATTTTATATTAATAGATAAGCTTGATATAGAGTTTAACGAAGGTCTTTGCGCTATTACTGGCGAGACTGGAGCTGGTAAATCTATTCTTATTGATTCCTTAATGTTCTGTCTTGGGGGGCGGTTCAATGCCTCAGTAATTAAACAAGGAACTGATAGTGCAACAGTAGCAGCGGAATTTTCAATGAGTCAAGAGGTTAAAGATTTATTGTTAGCTAATGATATTGATATCGAAGATACCGTCCTTATTAAGAGGCATCACAACCTTAAAAACCAAAAGAAGTTTTATATAAATGATATTCCAGTAACTGGGCGTCTAATTTCGGATATAGCGGCAGTTTTGCTTGATTACCATGGCCAAAACCAACATAATTATCTTGAAAATCCAGAGACGCATATAAAAATTTTAGATTCTTTTGCAGGAGCAGAAGATCTGGGTAGAATAGTTGCTGAAAAATATAGAATATGGCGAGATTATAATACCGAACTAGAGTTGATAACTTCAAAGCGAGCGCAAATCGAAGGCGAAAAAAGCTACCTTGAATTTGTAGTTAGTGAGCTAGAAAAAGCTGCAATTGAAGAAGATGAAGAGGAAAAGTTAAGCATTTTAAGAATAGAGCTACAGCAGAAGGCGAAATCGGAGCAGCTTATTGCTGATACATTAAGCTTAATGGAGGCGCAAAGCTTTGAAAATAAAGTAATGCAAATGCAGAAAACTTTAGCAAAGTTTCCCGACAACACAAAGTTCAATCAAGTACTTGAGCTGCTAGATCAAGCCCTAATTAATTATACAGAAGCTAAAGAGCTCCTTAGTTCTGAAGCGCATCATAATGACTCAGGTTATAATAATCTTGAGGAAATTGAAGAGCGTTTATTTTTTGTTAAAGCATTGAGTAGGAAATATAATACTCAGGCAAGCCAGCTACCAAAACTTTTAGAAGAGAGTAGTGCTAGGTTAAAAGATTTAAATAATAGGCTTGAGAATACTCACTTACTTAGAGATAAATTAGAAAAGGCGAGAAGTGAATATTTAGCACTAGCTAAAGATTTAAGTGAAAAACGCCATGAAGCTGCTGTAAATTTAGAAGCTAGAATCAACGAAGAGCTTAAATTTCTAAAAATGGAGAAAGCTACTTTTAAAGTTGAGGTAGGAACGCTTGGCATCGAAGAAATTCGCCAAACTGGTATTGACAATGTAAGGTTTCTAGCTTCAACTAACCCTGGAACGCCTCTTGCACCAATTGATAAAATCGCTTCTGGTGGTGAGCTCTCAAGGCTGATGCTTGCCCTTAAAGTAGTTGCATACCTGGCGTGGCATGACAAAGATAAGGATATGTCTTGCTCATCAACAGTGTCACCCCCTGACGAGACTCTTCCTCTCAGTTTAAAGAGTATGATATTTGACGAAATCGATACCGGGCTTGGTGGTATGGTTGCAAGTCTGCTTGGGGATCGCTTAAAACTATTGTCGAAATTTGCACAAGTGATTGTGATAACTCACCAGCCACAAGTTGCTGGCCTTGCTGATCAACATATAGTTGTGCAGAAACACCAATCTGAAAACCGCACAGAAGTTAGCATTAAAACATTAGGTAAAGAGGAGCGCTTAGAGGAGCTAGCACGTATGCTCGCTGGCAAGCAAATTACTAAGGCCGCAAAAGAAGCTGCCCTTGAGCTTATGGGTGGTTAGCTCAAAGGTTTGGGTCTAATTAGAGTCTAATATAATTAAACTGTCTCGTTAAATTCGTCTAGGGCGCCTAACTGTGGAAGATTAGGTACAGATGTTACAGTGAACTCAGCATTAGAGTCCGTATTAGGAATTACTAACTGAGAAGGATAGAGCGTATAAGAATAACCTTTATCTTGATAGTTATCCGAGACAGCGAAGCCATCGTAATTTTTATAAAGATTTCCGTCCCTATCATCTATAAAGCTAAATTCCTTAGTTTTTATATTATATGCAAGGCTTGTTGGTAGTTCCTTTTGCCACACAAGTAAGTCTTTGTAACGAGAAGTATTCGCATTATGATCACCGAATCTAATTTTGAGCTCATTCTCCTCTATCTTCATAAGTTCTTGTAACTTAAAAACAGTGGAAGGTAATTTATCATCAAAAGAGGCTCCATAAGGTATATGTACATTTATAAAATTTACCTCTTGCCCATTGATTTTAAATCTATAAGAATTTGCCCTTTGATCTAAAAGTTCTGCTACTTCTTGTATTTCTCCTGTAACCGATTCATTATATATAAACATTAAGGCTTGTTCATCAGTATCGCCTGTCTCCCTCACCTCAAACTTCCAAGAGGTCTTTAGGTTCATGGAATTAAAAAAGCTTTCTGCAATTTCCCCGCGTGGGGCTTCCTGCAATGCTACTATAGTTGCCCCATGACTAATGTCATTTTTATATTCTTGGGCAAGCAGTTTTAAGCGAGCGGAATACTGCTCTGCATTTTCAGCAATGTTCCAAGCATTGTCTGGCCACGGTTCGTTGTGACATTTGTTCAGCATATTATGCGTTACTATTCTAATAGTAACGTTCGCTAAACTAAAATCTGCGATTTGCTTAATATGGTCGGATAGAAGATTGCTTTGAGCTAGAACGGAGTGTAATTTTTCTTTAGGCATGATGAACCGAATTTTTGTTTTAATATAACTCTAGCTCTAAGGGAGGATGAGAGTCAATTTCAAATAAGTTTTTATACTTATAATTTTTTAAGAGTTTTTATGACTGATATTCGTAATATTGCTATTATTGCCCACGTTGACCATGGTAAAACAACCCTAGTTGATAATTTGCTCAAGCAAAGTGGAACCTTTAGATCTAACCAAGCAGTTGCTGAACGTGCGATGGACTCGAACGACCTTGAAAAAGAGCGTGGCATTACAATTCTAGCAAAATGTACTTCACTTATGTGGGGTGATACTCGTATTAATATTATCGACACACCAGGCCACGCTGACTTTGGCGGTGAAGTTGAGCGGATACTGTCGATGGTGGATGGGGTGGTACTGCTTGTTGATGCTGCGGAAGGCCCTATGCCACAAACAAAATTTGTATTATCAAAAGCATTGAACCTTGGATTAAATCCTATCGTAGTAATCAATAAGATTGACCGTCCTGATGCGCGTGTTAGCGAAGTTGTTGATGAAATATTTGAGCTATTTATGGCATTAGAAGCCAATGATACTCAGCTTGATTTCCCAATAGTTTATGCCTCAGGTAGAGCAGGCTGGGCTGCACGTGAACTTGATCATGAGAGAAAGGATCTTGCACCACTATTTGACTTAGTGATAAAGTACGTGCCAGCTCCAAAAGGTAATCCTGATGAGCCATTTGCTATGCTTGTTACAACCCGCGAATATGATTCATATTTAGGTAGAATCTTAACAGGACGTATTCATAGCGGTACTTTAAAGGTAAATCAAAATGTGAAAGTTTTAAACCGCGACGGCAATCTCTTAGAAAATGGGCGTATTAATAAACTACTCTCTTTCAGAGGTCTTGAAAGAGTGCCAGTTGAGGTAGCTCATGCCGGGGATATTGTAGCAATTGCAGGAATACAGAATGCTACTGTTTCTGATACGATTTGCGTCCCAGAAGTAATGGCAGCACTTCCATCGCTGCCAATTGATCCGCCAACTCTTGCAATGACTTTCTCGATCAATGATTCACCACTCGCCGGCAAAGAGGGCTCAAAACTAACCTCACGTATGCTCGGTGATCGCTTAATGCGCGAGATTGAAGGTAATGTGGCTATTAGAGTAAGTGAAACTCCTGATAAAGATGCTTATGAAGTAGCAGGTAGAGGTGAGTTACAACTAGGTGTATTTATTGAAACAATGCGCCGTGAAGGTTTTGAACTATCTATTAGCCGTCCTCGAGTGCTTTTTAAAACAGGTGAAAATGGTGAAAAGTTAGAACCTATAGAGGAAATCCAAGTAGACGTCGATGATGAATTCGTCGGGGTTGTTGTTGAATCTATGAGCCAGCGTAAGGCTGAGATGACAGATATGCGTCCATCGGGCGGTGGCAAAACACGCGTAACTTTCTATGGTCCTTCTAGAGGGCTTATTGGTTACCATGGGCAATTCTTAACAGATACACGCGGAACTGGTATAATGAATAGAACCTTCCATGCATACGGGCCTTATCGTGGCTCTATTGAAGGTCGCCGCAATGGAGTGCTGATCTCTAACAGCGCTGGTGAATCAACAGCCTATGCTCTTTGGAATTTAGAGGATCGCGGTAAAATGTTTATCAAACCAGGGGAGCCTGTTTATGAAGGCATGATTATTGGAGAACATAATCGTGATAATGACCTAGAAGTTAACGTACTACGTGCAAAACAATTAACCAACGTGCGCTCAGTGACTAAAGATGAAGCAATTCGCTTGACCCCTCCAGTACTGATGACTCTTGAGCAAGCGATCAGCTATATTCAAGATGATGAAAGGGTTGAAGTTACACCAAAGTCAATACGCCTTCGTAAAGCAATCCTTGATCCGAATGACCGTAAACGTGCTAAGAAAAGCAACGAAGAATAAAATATCTTTTTTAGCTCCTATTATTAAAAAATGGGAGCTTGTTACTCATTCAAACAGAAGAAGCCGTTATTGCGGATATAGTTTAAAGCAAAAACTTAGCTTAAGCTAAATTTAGTCAGCGCGCGCTTCTGCTTTTTCTTTTGCCTCCTGCTCTTCATATTCCTCAAGTAATTTAGCGATATGTCTTTGAGCAATCAACAGGTCAGCTTTGCTATA
>JAQSWU010000046.1 GCA_029266475.1 Rickettsiaceae bacterium
AAGATTTGAATATAGGTATGGAAAGACTGTATAGACTTGACTTAAATTATAATGTGAGAATAACCATGAACCTAATTACGGTTCCGTTGCAAAGATTGAAAATTTGTTTAACCAAAATTGTCATTTTTGTAGCTTCCTAAAAGATTATTTTCGTAATCAGAATCTTCATCTAAATCTTCAAATTGATTGCACGAATTGTCTGAATAATATAAGGAGTCAGTTTCTGAACCTTGATGAAGAATCTCATCCGGACACCCATCCTCTATATCTTCGTTAACCAATGAATAGTAAGGGTCACAGTCCGAAGAAAAACCTTCTACTTCTAATAGTTTTTTAAACTCCTGTTGTTTTTGCTCATACTTATCTATAAAATCCTCTACTCCTATATTAGCTATAAGGTTTTCTGAATCATTAATCATTGCGTTAAATAAATCAATGTTTTCAACATATTTTACATAGAGGTCTTCAAAAGTTATTTCTGAACCAAATTTTTCAAGGAAGCTTATTACTTTTTTATCAGATATTACCTTAAAAGCCTCATAATTTTCATTATATAATTTTATAATATCATTAATGAGAACCTTCGCCTGTAGTAAATTTTCAAAACTTTCCCTTTCATTTAGTAATAATTCTACTAATTGTGCTAGATCTATATCATAAAAATCTTCATCAGTACCCTCGATGTAATCCATATAAATTCCATAAATTTCATTAAATGTAACATTACCATCTTTGATTAAACCTACGGTTTGATCGTTATATAGAATCACCTCAACTATATCTATTTCTATATCCATTAATTCTACTAAGCATAAATTTCCATTTATGATTAATGGTAACGATTCTGCAGTAATTATTATATTTAAGAGTTTAAGTGTGAAATCATTTACCTCTAGCTTTAAAACATTGGTGATAAAATCTATTAACTCTTCTTGTTCGAATGTTCTTAAGTGTTTGGTTTCGTATTGTTTTATAACTAATTCTCTAGCTTGATGGGCCTTCTGGATTCTTACTAAATCATCTTTAGTGATTAAGCTGATTAAGGTATTATGGTCTGCTTGTGTGTATTCTTCGCTTATAGTATAGTTACTCTTAATATATCTCGTGATTAATTTCTTAAAACTGTAGTGATCTCCTTTTAAGATTAACCCTTTGTTTATATACAAATTATCCAACCATACGCTCTCATGGCAATGGGATTGACTCATCTGTTTAAATAACAATAAATCTTTTTCTGTAGGACCTAAACCTGACTTAAAGCCTTCAGAAAATTTAATAAGGTATTTTTTTGATTTTATAAACCTTACCCTATAAGGAATTGAGGTCAGCAAAGGGTTATCATTTATAAACACTGCGGTAAATTCCCCTGCACCTTCTGTTTTTAATAAATTTCTTATTAACGCTACAGACTCAGCATTTTTTAATTTAATGCTTTTATCTATAAAGCTTGCTTTAACCGTCGATTGGTTAGGAGGAACCAATATACAAAAATTCGGCTCAGGATAATACACACTCCATTGCATGTTTGCTGCTGTAGCAACTCTAATTAACCTGTCTAATCTACTACCTTCGACGAAGGGATAATCACCCGCCCTTTCTTCAGTAAATTCATAACCTGTAGACATGATAGTAGGCAATATTTTAGATTTATCAATTATGCGCATATAAGCACTGTATATTCCGTTAAAGGATTTAGTATCTCCATCTATTATGCTTAAATATAAGCTCACATTTGGATTATTGGTTCTAGCATACTTAATTAGATTTAGAGTATTCTCATGGTTCTTAATTAGCTCTCTAAGCTCCTGATATGGTACCGCAATATCTTTTTCACAGGATTCTCTAAATATCTTTGCTTTTGCAGCATCATATTTTTTAAGTTTTTTATAGAATGTTCTTACTTCATCATATGATACTTTTTTCCCTTTTATATTAACCCATTTAAATTCCCAGAAAACGCCTAGCCTACTATTATCAATTTTACTTGTAACTTGCGCATTAACTTCTTTTTTTAATACATTGTTTTTTCGTGTACTTAGTGATAAAGGCCTATTCAAGGCTATACTTATAGAAACTAAATCTTCTATATGTTCATTTGTCGTACGTTCTAAGCCAGTTTTTGTTAAGTTATCTAGTAACGGTTGCACAACAGTACTTTGATGCGGTAATATAGTTTCATTTGGTAATATAAGATTCAAAGGTTCTTTCACATAACCTACAGTTATTGGCTCCTTATTTATTTTAACTGTATATGGTTTATAAGGAAATTTTTTAGGATCCTCTAATTCAAAATCAAATAATTGCTGGTCAGAATCATTATATTCTTCATCAGAAGATTCATCAGATTCTTGACCATCTGCATATATAATTGTTGAAGCCACAAATTTTATATTAGAATGAGTAATTTTCTTCACCCCTTCTATTACATTGTCCATATTATATTCTTCTTTATCTGATTTAATTATATTACAAAACTTATGTTCGTGTGGTTCCTTTAAAGGATTATCCTTAATTGCATTTTCTACTGAAGGGTTATCAGAGATATTTAAAATTTCGTTATCTTCTAAATCAGTTAACGAATTTAAATTTTCCCTTTGTTCTATAATTTTCTGGTAAGTGATATCATTTGGCAATATGCTTGTCTTAGCTAAGCTATCTAAATTAAATACAGTCCATGGACCACAATCATATCCATTGTTTTGCTGTTGATTTTGAAAATCGGTAATGTGTTGCTTTTCAATCCCATAATTCATTAGCATTTGTTCTAATTTAGGCGCTGATTCATTCATAGAATTACCTAAAGAATCATTATAAAAAGCTTGTAAAATATTTTGTTCGTTTTTCTTTATGACTAATGCAACCCAATGAGTACCTCTATAGATATTATTAAGATTGGGGCTACCTAGGTTGATTGGTATTATTACTGCTTTCAGTGGATGACTATCTATAGCTGATAGAGCTTCACTAACTTTTTGCGCAAGGTTTAGATCTTCTGTACTTGACGCCTCTAATACCTTGTATAACTCTTGATTATTGCTCTTTGATAATAAAATATTATTTATATCTATATAATCGTACCATTTTTCTTGAACTTGATTTGAATTATCAATCATGTAATAACCTATATATGAATCTTTTTATACTTTATATAAAATATAAATGAATTTCCAGTAACATTATAGGGTTATTCTTATCTAATATATTTTATATAAAAACGACCCTTTACATACCATATATGATATCAATGAATTTGAGTTTCCTGATCATTAATATATAGCCTAAACTTGTATTTAAGGAGTTCCTCATAAGGAAGTTCGTTCAAAATCTCAATATTATCTTCCTCGATTAATTTTTTTATTTTATTTATATTAATAAGTACCTTCTTCTTTTGGGGTTGTTCTATATCCTGAAGAGAGATATTAGTAATATTATTTTTTCCTTTTTTCGTCTTGCGTTTTTCCAAAATCGTTTATTAAACAAACTGATTTCTCCTTTGTTAATATGATCATAAATTATAAATTACTACCCGTATAATTACTCTAAGTGATTCACTAGGTATAAAATACTTACAGAGATGCAACCCTGTATTCGATTTATTAGAGCGAATCCTATAAACTATTTTTAAGTAAAAAAATTTTTTATGAAAAAGCTTAATTTAGCATCTAAATATTTCAGAATAAGGTTAGGCAATAGAATTATACCTTTTTTGTATAATGCAAGTCATTGGTTGATCCTTAATTCTAAGGTTATAACAGATATGCACAATTTAATTGTTCACTTATCTGATTATATGTGAGTGGAAGAAGTATAGTTTGATTTAAGCTAAATGCTAATAGGAAAACTATATATCAGTAAATAACGTAATATACATATACATGCTTTATTTTAAGGAATCTAAGTAAAATCTACCTAATCGATTAATTACGCAACTTTAAGCGATTGTTAACTAAGCATAATTGAATAAAGTGAATTTTATAGGTGGTTATTCACATGCAACAAATCATTAAGGAGTAAAAAGGTATGAATAAAGCATTAGTAGATTCGTTTAAAAAACAAGAAATATCACATTTACCGCTATTCAGGGAGAAAGACTTTAGCAAGTATAAGGAACTTTCAGAGACTAACAAAATCCAAGATTTATTGGTTAACTTCTTTATAAAGCTTGATTATACGGTTCAACATGCTAATGAGCTAACCGAGGCTATAAAAGAATATTATATTAGAAAACTTGAATATAGACTACGTAGTAACGAATTTGAAGAATGACAAATGGATATGTATAACGAAAATGATTATGAGGTATTAGGTACTTCACGTTTCATAGAGCAAGCTATAACTTTGGTATTGCTTATGCGAGGTTATAAGAGAGATAAAGCTGAAGCTATAGCTTTAAGATTATCTATTAACTACATTGATTTAGAGGAAAAGCTAAATAAGTATATAAGAGAAGAAATTCTATAATTTAATTAATTCAGCTTAAGAGTAAATAATCCGCTATTAAAAAAAAGTTAGAATATAAAGGTAATTATGATAAGTTATATTTAAATACAACGCCTACTTTTAAAATAACAAAGCATTAAAGATGAGCTCTAGCAAATATAGTAACGAGTTAAATATAATAAATGGTGTAAAATTTACAGCAAGAGAGATTGATATAATCTCATGTATATTCCATAATAGGGGTGAAAAAAAGATAGCCTCTCTTCTGGCAATTTCTCCTAGGACAGTCAGTACCCATGTACATAATATAATGCTTAAAATCGGTCACAGCTCTAGAGAACATCTAATAGATTTTATAGAGAAATCTAATAAATTAACTCTTGTGAAAAAGCATTATTCACATCTTCTGTTAAGCCATACATTTAATAATAAATTATTAGAGATTGGTAGAATACTTAATAAAGGAATGATTTGTTACCTCGATTATAAAGAAGTACCCCCTGAAGAACAAAAAATTTTAAATAAAATCCAGGAAGATTTAGCCTCTGCAAATATTAAATTAGAGCAAATTAGTAATGGTAGTCAAAATAAATCTAGTAGGTTATGCATAGTAAGAAGACCAAGCAGTAATAGCGTACTTGATAATGATAATATTTATCTTCTTCTATTAAATAATAATAAGCCAGAGGAAGGTAATGGTATAAAGTACATAGACTTTACGCAAGCAGACAACTACTACTTTGCCGTATTAGAATTGTTAAGTAAGTTATTAGGAAATACTTTAATCGAGCCTATAAAAGAGGAGTTTAATAAAGAATATAACTCGATAATTAATATCCGTGGCCAAGGATATTTGAACCATATAAATAATGAAACACCTAAAGTTTCAAATTATAAAATAATAATAGTAATAGCCTGCGCCATAATATTTATTTTCATAACAAGTTTAATTTTTTCTAGATTCAGCACCATAAATAGTGACAAACTTGAGGCAAAAATTTGCGCTGATTTACCATTACCTCATGATAGTATTCTTTTGAAACGCAAGGGAATATTGTTAGATATAGAGAAAAAATTTGCAAGTAAAGATGGAATAAAAACAATTGCACTTATCGGAGCAGGGGGGTCAGGGAAGACAACTATTGCAAGGCAATATGCTCGCAAACAAGATGCTCCAGTGGTTTGGGAAATAAATGCTGAAACCAAAGCAAGCTTAATTTCATCCTTAGAGCAATTCGCCTATGCTTTATGCAAGACATCTGATGAAAGAAATGAGTTAACCATCATCCAAAACATGAAAGACTCTATAGAACAAGAAAAAAGGCTTTTATTACTCTTAACAAACAAACTTAAAACATATTCTGACTGGTTAATCATTTATAATAATGTCAATACTTTCAAGGATATTCGTCGGTATTTTCCTTACGATGCAAGGGTATGGGGTAACGGTAAGGTTATAGTTACTACTTGTGATAGCAATATTGGTTTTAACAGTTTTATTCCAGCTGAAAATGTCATTCAAATATCAGGCTTAAGCAAGGAAAAAAGATCCAAGCTTTTCAGCAATATTATCAATGAAGGAAAAAAAACACAGGATAAACCTGAGGCAGTAATATATGATTTTATTGAAAGAATACCCCCCTACCCTTTAGATATTTCAGTTGCTGCCTATTGCATCAAAGAAGCGAAATTGACTTATAGTGAATATCTAAAATATATTTCGGAGCCTAGAGAAGATTTTTTATCTGTTCAAGAGATAGTCTTAAACGATATGGGAGAATATAATAAAACTAGATATGATATAGTAGCATTGTCGATTAAGCAAATTATAGGTAAGCATCCTGAGTTCAAAAATTTATTATTATTTGTAAGTATGATCGATTCTGAATCTATTCCGCAAGACTTACTTATAGCCTACAAAGATAATATTCTAGTCAGTCAATTCATGCACGAGCTTAGGAAGTTTTCCCTTATCAATGAAAATATGCCGAACAGTAATGATAAGGCACTATTTTCTATTCACCGTACTACACAAACTATAGCTTTAAGGTACTTAATAAAAGAATGTAATTTAGGTAAAAATTATTCAATCAGCAAGGAATTATCTGGAGCACTAGAAACATATATAATAAATGAATTGAAGAAAGATCATTTTATCAAGAGACCATTACTTGTATCCCATGTTGAAGTTTTTTTAAGCCATAAGGACTTATTAGATAAGCTTTCTACATCTAGTCTTGCAAGCAAATTAGGGACGTATTATTTCTATATAGGTGCCTACCCTAAAGCAAAAATGTTATTAGAGGAAAGTCTTGCGATATACAAAGAATACTATGGTGAAAAGCATATAAAAACTGCTGAATTATGCATGAGGCTTGGGAATGTTTATAGGAATATGGGAGATTATATTAAAGCGAGATTCCATTTAGAGCAGGCTCTTAATGTTTATAAGGATTACTATGGAAAAGATAGCGTAGAGACATCAAAGATAATTACCTATTTGGGAAGCGTTCATAGAAACCTAGGGCAATATGATAAAGCCAAGGAACTTCTAGAATCTTCGTATAAAACTTTTCGTACTAAATATGATATTGATAACATTCAGTCCGCAAGAAGTTCAGCTTATTTAGGTAGTGTTTATAAAAATATAGGTGAATATCAGAATGCTAAAATATTATTGGAGCCCGCCTTAAAAACTTACAAGAAATATTACGGTCCAGAACATGCACAAACTGCATGGATCTCAGTTAGATTAGGTAACGTTTATAATTCTATGGGAGAATATAATACTGCTAAACAATTAATTGAAGAAGCTTTAAATACTTATAAAAAACATCATGGAGAGAATTGTATAGAAACAGCATGGTCATTAACCTACCTTGGTACAATTTACGCAAACTTAGGCGACTCTATAAAGGCTAAAGAGTTATTAAACCAAAGTTTATCTATTTATTATGATCATTTTGATGCTAACCACATATCTGTTGCATGGGCATTATACAATTTTGGGAAAATATATATACAGTTAGGAGAATACGAAAAAGCAGAAGAGTTGCTACAAGTTGCTTTAAAAACCCATGAAACAGTTTATGGGAATAGACATATACAAACTGCTAATGTAGTAAATAGCTTAGGAGAAGTATATCTGTTGACAAATAGAATAGAATTAGCCGAAGCATATCTTGAAAAAGCCTTAAAAATATATAAGCAAACGAATCATCCTGATATATACCTTACCCTCGAAGCAATCACTGACCTCAACATGAAAAAATCTACGTACGCTGTAAACCAAGGTAACTTAGCGGAAGCAGAACGCTTCAGGAAAAGTTCTATTATTTGTTTAAAAGAAGCATTAGGAATAGCAAATAAGCACTTCACAAAACATTCTGCTCATATCAAAAGGATTAACTCAAAATTGAAAAACCTGGAGATAAAGCGGGAGAAATAACTTTATACTAGACGATTTGAATCTACCATACAACATTCCTCTAAAATACGGTTGCTTATGCCATATTTATAATAATAACTTAAATTCTTCTAGTGAGGATGCCTTGCTATCAAATGAATATGTAGTATGGCAGCCTAAATAAGCGTTCGTTTTACCAATCAATATATCCGAAAAGTCCGCTGAAGATTTTTCATATACCTTTAAAGCAAGCCATAATATTTCATGGTTCTCAAAATTAAATTCAATAGTCGATAATATTTCTTTAATCAAAGCTACAATCTGTTCCTTTCTATATTTATATCCCCGTTCAAAAACCCATATCAATTCACAGATAACAATGTTATTAATGAATATTGAGCGCTCGCAATTAACGTATCTGCTAATTAACTTGTTAGCGAGATCCGCCTGATCTATATCGTCTTCTGTTAAATATCTTACTAATATATTTGTATCAATTCCTATCATGCTTCTCCTTTATTATTGCGTTCATCTGTTCTACTGATAAAGATCTTTCGGGTTTAGTAAGTATACCTCTTAACCTACCAACAGATTTATTTATCGGTATAACTAAGATATGATCGTCTTGTTGAATAAATTCCAATTTACTACCAGATTCAAGATTCATTTTTTCTCTTATAGCAGCAGGAATCGTAATTTGTCCTTTACTTGTTACTGTAGAATGATTATTTCTCATGCGCATTACCTTTATTGTTTTACCTTACTTACCAGTTTATAGTAAGGAATGCGCAAAAGCAACATTTTTTTTAATCATTATACAAAAACGACCGTTCTTGTATAATCTACTTGTCGCTGTCTCTTAGTAGCGTATGGGTGATACATGAAATAAACGTAGTACTTGTAATACAGATAATTTTATGTTATAATATTTAAAAATATGGATTAGAAAATAAATTGAATTTTTTATCAGATAAAACACAAAGGCCCAAGAGTTTTTATATAAAAGAAGCGCTGGAAAGATATATGGAAGATATGGAAGATACGTTTATTGCTTTAGATAGAATATCGAAACCTAATAGGAAGCTTTTAAATTCTGAAGAACTTTTATCTAAGCTTAAGAATAGAAAATGAATTATTCGGTTAAGTGGGACGAGCAGTCATTAGAAGACTTAGAAAAACTGGATTATTCTACAGCTGAAAGAATAGTTAAAAAAATTGAATTATATCTGGTTCAAGATCCTCTTCAACTAGGCAAGCCATTATCGAACGAATATAAAGGGTTGTATAGATACAGATTTGGAAATTACCGAATTATATATGAAATCGATGGTAATGAGATTGTAATAATTAAGATAGGACATCGTAAAAATATTTATATCTAAC
>JAQSWU010000047.1 GCA_029266475.1 Rickettsiaceae bacterium
ATCTTAGGCGGGGTTAACTCACTATATTTGAGATTGCAAAGAGTTCTTCAACCGTACGAGCCCGTATATTTAGATTAGGAGTGCAAAGTTAAACATCCGATTTGCTTAAGACATACTACCCCCTTATTCTTTTACTTTTATAACATTTGTTAGTATGGTTGAAAGTATAACAGCTTCTTCAACTGCAGCATAAGTTTCTCCACCTCTTTAAACAATTTAATGTATAGTTGACATTCCACTAAGTAATTTTTACCTTGTTTCGCACGAATTGGAGGCGCAGAAGATCGTCATTACGAAAATTGGCTTTGGGCAATTTGAAGTAATCCAGTCCAACGAATCATTACACTATCAAGCCTTGCATGATAACTGGAGTGCCACGGTTATAAACACAATATTTATCACAGCCTTTTGCTTGGGGGGTTAAATTCAGCCGGCATAGTAAGGGCCATCCATAACAACACGTCAAATAATCAATTATAAGGTGCTTTTCTTGATGAAGGATAATTATACGCTCGGCCTTCAAAATATGTTATCTTTATAAGAGGCCAGTAGGGTGATATCAATGTTTTAATATGTATACAGATAAGTATATAGCGAGGAATCAATGAATCTTAAGGCTAGAAATAATACTATAGGGCTTAAATCGACGCCAGCAATAGGTCTCATAAATCTTCTTATATAATTAAGCATAGGATCGAATATCTTGCTGAGTAGGGTGCTTACTCTATAGATAAAGGCTTGTCTTGGATTGATGATATTTAGAACCATTAGCCATTCAAGGGCAATATAAATGATTAGCGAGAAATTTAAAAGATAAATTACAGAAGAAATCAGTTCTATGAAAGGGTTTATGTTCATTATGTTACTTCGATAATAGGTAAATAATTCTTAAAGCTAGGTGGTTACGTAAGATCTCATTCCTAGCTTTAAAAACCTTGAGTCAACTCTCAAAAATCTTTGCAGAGTTATAGTAAATTTATTCAAAGTGTGGTACGTCGTCATTCCTCGCTTACGTATTACTCATACGCTGCGCTCGTTATTTCTAGTACCACAACTCAACTAATTTCACTATATATCTTAATGTACAAATTTATTAAAGAGCTAATTAATTACAAGCGTCTTTTAAGCCTTTACCTGGTTTGAAAATTGGTTGGTTGAAAGCTTTAATCTTCATTTTTTGGCCAGTTTTTGGGTTGATACCATCTCTAGCCGCTCTTTTCTTAACTGAGAAAACGCCGAAACCTACTAATGTTAGTGTCTCTTTCTTTTCAATAACGTTTTTAATTGCTTCTAGAGTCATGTTTAGTGCTCTTTCAGCTTCTGCTTTTGAGCATTTGCTTTGGTTAGCCATTAAGCTTACAAATTCAGACTTGTTCATAAGATCTTCCCTTATAGTTATTAATTTTAATAAAAAAATCGTTGCAAAGACAGCGCAACAGAATTTTACCTTGAATCAGACATGTGCCTGACCGCAAATCAGATTATAACAAAGTAGAAAACGTTAGCAAGTTTCGTTTTACTAAAAGTGCGCATTATGAGGAGGTTTGTGAGGTATTTACATCAGATGGAGGTCGTTTAGTCTTAAAGAACTTTAAAATTTTAAGAAAACATAACCAATAAGACTAAAAAACTATTAGATATGCTAGCATTAAACCAATGTATATAATTATTATTCTCAAATTATAAATCTACGGTTGTAGAAATGTACTGTGATTTAAATATCACTAAACGCTAATAAATTTCTTAGAATGCAGTGTTTTCTAACTTTTAGTAATACCATGCCACCTTTTTATTGTGCCGCAATCTATGTCAAATTGATCAAGCGTTCTATAAATTGTATAATCAACAACATCATGAAGGTTTGATGGATTGTTATAAAAAGCAGGAACAGGTGGAAAAATTAAGCCTCCCATTTTAGTAACTTTAGCCATATTCTCTATATGCGCAAGATGTAGTGGTGCTTCCCTAAAAAGAACAACAAGCTTTTTGCGTTCTTTTAAAGTTACGCTGGCGGCCCGTGATATTAAATTTTCTTCAAAGCCGTTGGCGATAGAAGCAAGAGATTTTGCAGAGCATGGAGCAATTATCATTCCCCTTGTTTTATAAGAGCCACTACTAATTGGTGCGGTAATGTCTTTATAGGAATAGAAGTAAGTAGCAAGTGATTGTAATTCTTCAGGCGTAATATTAGTCTCTTGCTTTAGAGTGATCAGCGCTGCTCGCGAAATCAGCAATATTGTTGGTATACCTATTTCATTTGAAATCTGTAATGTTCGAATCCCGTAGATTGCTCCCGAGGCTCCTGTAAGGGCTACTATGATAGGTAGGTTATTCATATATTATACGCCCAATGCATCTCTATATAGATCTAGCAAGGCTTCCTGTTCTGCTAATTTATCCTTCTCCATTTTTCGAAGTTTAATAACCTGACGCATTATCTTTATATCAAAGCCATTTGCTTTCGCTTCAGCATATACCTCTTTAATATCTGAAAGAATATTTACCTTATCTGCTTCAAGGTTTTCGACTCTTTCAATAAATTGCTTAAGCTGTTGAGTAGATATTATTGAATCACTCATTTTATCCTCACTTGAATTAAAAATTTTTTATAATATACTTTTAGTTATTGTTTACGTAAAAAGTTTACTAGCGGTTTAATATGACGATGTTTGAAAGTATTTCTTTAATTAGCTTTAATATTTATAATCTTTTGTTAGCGTTTTTTTCTATATATATACTATATAATTTACTATTAAAATCATCTAAAAAGCCAAAAAGTGAAGAATTGCAAACATCGAACTATATCAAGCTATATTTTGACAAATTGTTTATAATAAAGGTAATAAGGCTTGTAAAGGAAAATTTAACTTTATCAGCAAGACTCTATAATATAAGGCAGGAATTAAAGGCTTATTTTAACGTAAAATCAGCGATCATTTTTCAAAATATCAATATTTATTGCAACTATGATGAAAGCTTGCCAAACTTTGTAGCAGTCGAACATCCTTCAGAGCAAAACAACTTAGATTTGAATCAATGTTATAATGAGTCTTTAGAAGGCGCTAGCGATAAAGCTAACCAAGGGAAAATTTTCTACTTTACAAATAAACAAAACGAAGAGGAATATGCATTCTTCTCGCTTTGGAAAGATAGTCAGCTAATAGGGGCCCTAGTACTTTTAAAATCTCAGGAAGCGGTGTTTGAGCAGAATGATTTAGATACTATTTGGGCAATATGTTCTCTAATCGAATTAATTTTATTCATAGAGTTTAAAACTTTTGATTTTAAGGCTTGCGAATAAGATAAAGCTATTACGTAGTTTTATCTTGAATTTTTATTGCCTTAGTATTATATTAACTGTTAAATTTTAAATTAGAAAGAGGCTTTATGGCACGAGTTACCGTTGAAGATTGCGTAGATAAGGTTCAAAACAGGTTTGAACTTGTAGTAGTTGCAGCGCAAAGAGCTAAAGATATCAACTCCGGTACCCCGATTACTGTAGAAAGAGATAATGATAAATATTCAGTGATTGCGCTGAGAGAGATTGCTGCTGGTCATATTAAACCAGAAGTTTTAAGGCAAGAGGTCATCGCAGGATACCGTACACGTAATGTAGTCGATAAAATTCAAGATGAGCCTGTCGATAACGAAGCGCAAGAGGATAATATTGAGTTTATGTCAGATATGTCTTCTTATATGACTGCAGAAGATCTAGGAGATTTTGGTGAAGGCATGAGCTTTGAGGACGAAGTTATTAACGACGACGAAGATAAGTAATTTTCTCTTTACCTTACAACAAGATGGTAATATAGTTTATTAATATATTAACTTAATATCCAAAATATATTTTATGGTGGATCGATTACAGCTTATTGAAACTGTTAAAAAATACGATCCTAATTGTGATGAGGCTCTACTCAACAAGGCTATAGATTTTGCAGTGCGTTATCATGGGCCTCAGCTTCGTGAATCAGGAGAACCTTATTATAGCCATCCCCTTGAAGTTGCATTTATTATTGCTAATATGCATCTTGACTGCACATCTGTTATAACCGCGCTTCTCCACGATACGATTGAAGATACTGACTTAACATTCCAAGAAATAGAAAAAGAGTTCAATCCTGAGATTGCGCGATTGGTGGATGGGGTAACTAAGCTTACAAAAATTGAGTTCCAGCCTGACCATGTGAGGCAAGCGGAAAATTTTCGTAAGCTCCTCCTTGCGATGAGTAATGATATAAGAGTACTTCTTGTTAAGCTTGCCGACCGTTTGCATAATATGCGCACCATCGATTACGTAAAATCAGAAGAAAAAAGAATACGTATTGCTCTCGAGACAATGGAGATATATGCACCTCTTGCTGAAAGAATAGGTATTCAGCAAATCAAGTCAGAGCTACAAGATATTGCCTTTCGTTTGCTGCATGGTGAAATTAGGGATTCGATCATCAGCCGCCTAAGCAAACTTGCTTCGGATGATAAGCTAATGCTTGAATCAGTTATTAACCACATAACTAATACATTGAACAAAGCAGGAATAAAAGCAGAGGTCTATGGGAGGCAGAAAACGCCTTATTCTATTTGGATGAAGATGCGCCAAAAAAATGTTAGCTTCGAACAGCTTTCAGACATTGTAGCTTTCCGTATTATAGTTGAGACCTTGCCTGAATGTTACCATGTTCTAGGAGCGATACATTCCGAATACCAGATGGTGCCTGAAAGTTTCCAGGACTTTATAAGCACCCCTAAGAGAAATGGTTATCAGTCACTGCATACTGTTGTGATAGGGCCTGAAAAGCAGAGAATCGAAATCCAGATTCGTACGCGCGAAATGCATGAGGTATCTGAACTTGGAGTTGCGGCGCACTGGTGTTACAAACAGAAATATTATGCAAAAGATGGCAAGCAATATAGATGGATTAGGGAATTATTAAGTATACTTGACCAAACGAATGATCCTGAAGAGTTCCTGCAGAATACTAAGCTTGCTATGTATTATGATCAGGTTTTTTGTTTTACTCCAAGAGGGACCTTAATAGCGCTTCCAAAAGGCGCCACACCCATCGATTTTGCCTATGCTGTACATTCAGATATTGGACATCATTGTGTTGGTGCTAAAATTAATGGACGTATTGTTCCGCTTCGTACGACTCTAGAGAATGGCGATCAAGTAGAAATCATTACCTCAAAGAATCAGATACCTTCGCCATCATGGGAAAAATTTGCTATTACCGGAAAAGCAAGATCGGAGATACGTAAGTTTGTTCGCAGTCAACAAAGGCATGAATATATTAATCTTGGACAAACAATCCTTGAGAAAGCTTTAAAGGCTGAGCATATCACTGATACAATAAAAGCTCTAGAAGTTGCAGCAGAGAAATTTAGTAAGAAAACAATAGAAGAATTGCATTATGCTGTCGGTGAGGGGCTAATTTCTCGTGAAGATGTAATAAAAGCCATAAAGCCTTCTTTAAAGAGTAAAATTTATTCTCCATTTTCATTCTTAAAGATAAGGAGAGCAAAGTTTAATTCAGAAGAAAGTAAGGAGCAGGCAGTTCCTATTAAGGGTATGATTCCAGGTATGGCTATCCATTATGCTGGTTGTTGTCATCCGCTTCCAGGAGATAAGATTGTTGGGGTTATTCACACTGGAAAGGGCTTAACAGTTCATACCTCGGATTGCGAGATGCTAGCAAATTTTGCTGCAACTCCGGAACGTATTATGGATCTTGCTTGGGATCATGATACTTCAAATGTTCCATTTATAGGTCGAGTTAAAGCTGTATTACTAAATGAGCCAGGCAGCCTTGCCTCTCTTACTGTAGGTATTGCTAAAGATAAAGGAAATATTTCCAATCTTAGAATTACCAATCGTACAAAAGACTTTTTTGAAGTTGTCGTTGATATTGAAGTTGCCGGTATAAACCACTTAAATAGCATTATTTCAGCGCTTCGTTCAAGTGAGCCTATCCATTCTGTTGAAAGATATAAATTTTAATTTACTCCCTAGAGACAACGCTATTTACCTTAGTCTTAATAGGATTAAGGTAACATAAATCATAAATAAAATTACTAAAAACATCTTATGTTAACAGATAATATAGTTTACATAGTATAATTCATCCGATCGACAGCAACTTTTGGTATCGCTTATATGTTCTATTCCTATATTAAAAAATTTTTCCCAAATCTTGATTCTGATATAAACGACAAGGGCAAAACTTTTCTTCACCTGGCGCTTGCAAGGAAAAATATATTTCTTGCTTCATACCTTGTTAATAAAGCTTCAGACCTAAATATAAAGGATAAACTTGGCTATACACCTTTAATGGAAATTGCCGAGACTTTGGAGCGTGAAGGGAGCCATTTAGAGAAATTAGAGTTTATCAATCTAATATCGAATATGCTTGATAGGGGTGCTAATCCAAATTTAACGGATAACGAAGGCAATAGCGCTCTTCATAAATGTCAATTTCCTGCCTTTATAAATATTTTAGCCGAACATAATGCTAATATTAATGCTTGTAACGGTAAAGGTCAGCCTACATATTATCGCTCTTTGAAGGTAATGGAAAATATTCATAATGCATATTTGAAGGAACGAAAAAAAGTTGAACTGTGTATTTCTAGCGGTATGAGCTCGGAGCCTACAGAGAAGATAAGCGATAGATTTATCGAGGAAAATTTCCTTAAAAACAAGTACACGCTATCACTATATTATGCAATTCTAAATGGGGCAAAGATTTCTAAATTTCCTAGTTCAGAGACTTATCCGCTTAACTATTTTACCAAACATTTTAGCGTATATATTGGCCTTAGTATTATATATGGGTTTAGCGAGGACGAAGCTTCCATAAAGAGATCTCTAAGAGATATAGGGCTTGAGCTCGCTAAATCTTATGATGAGAAAAAGAAATCGCTACCCATTGGGAATATCGCTATAATTGCGGCTAATATTTTCCTGCAGGATTTAAGGTTTAATCCAAATGAAGGGCATTTTGGCTGCCTGCGTATGGAGAAGAATTTAACAAGAGAATTGTTAGATGAGATCAAGCATGTTACTTGTGAGTCTACAGAAAAGCCTAAGTTACAAAGATTCATCCTGCAGCAACTAAATGATTTTGGCCTCCCTAAAGATATTAATAAAGCTAGTATTTTACTTGATTTCTACCATGATTTTGTGACCTATAAGTGGATAGGGCAGGGGCTATATAGTTCCATTTACCAATTGTTACTACCTTCAATTAATATGGATTATATTTCAGCAAGTGTTGCAGGCAATTTATATAATATTAGCTCTCGACCATTAAAAGTAATAGTAGCTGGCGAAGAGGATCTATTTAAGCCTTTATTGAAATTTATAGAAAACAACCCGAAGGCTGGACAGGATATTAAAATTGAGTTTAACTCTATAAGGCAAGCGCTTAAAAAAAATTTAATATGTACCGATGAATATTATCGTATGGTAGATAAGCTATGGGATAGGCTCATTTGTACCTTTAAGGATGCGATTTTACTAGGACCTAAAATTTGTTCTGAAGAGAACCAAGAGGAGATAGAATCATTATATTCTCTTGTGCCAATAAGCGGACAGCAGGCAAGCGGCTCTAACATGAATGAGCTAGAAGCTCTATATAAAACAAAGTCAGCATTGTTGTTTTACATATTTAACCCTCGCTTCCAAGATCCTAATCTGTTACTAGAAAATATTCTCTCAAGTTTAGAGACTAGGCAAGCTCTTCTTGAGCTAATAAAGGACGAAAGGGCAAAGTCAATGTTCGAAAATATGAAGGGTTTAATTTTTCCAGAAAACTACCATACTGATTATAAATATATTATAGAGCAATATGTTATTGTCCATGGCGTAAATAATCAGTCTAGCGAGATAAAGCCTGTAGGTGAAATTGTTGGTGAGAATATTTTTATTCTTTAAAATTTATAAGCATTTGATTTAAACTCGCCTTATTAATCCTTGTCGCTCAAGCTATTTCTTATCGGCTTCGTCTACTTGCGCTTAGATACGATTAGGAGTAAGGTTTGAGTCCTTCTAGAACGACGATTTTATGTTTGCTAGAGTAGTATTCCCAGAAGGTTTCAACCTGAGGTTGTAATTTTTGACCCCCCCTATTTTTTTGAAATATAGTAGGCAAGGCCAAAATATTATGATTGAATATTATAGGAGTATTTCAACCGTACCAGCCACCCTATTTATACTGGATGTTTCAAAAATTAAGTATCCTCTTCGCTTTAGTACATTACCCCCCCGGTTGGTTTTATTACTTATTATTATGGTTGAAGGCATCTAGGCTTCTGCAACCATAGACTTCAGTCCCTGTCTGCTTCTATTCTCAAGCTTACCTACGCATGGCGTCGTAAAATATCAATAGCCTGCTGTTCTTTTTATCTCATTTCATAATTGTTTATGTGGTTGTAAATCCTATAAGTTGTTCAACCGCACGATAAGCTTATTCATCTTTTTGAACAGTTTAATATAAAGTGGGCTTTCCACTAAATAGTTTTAATCATCCAGTCCAAATTAATCAATATACCTAAGCTTCGCTTGATGACTGGTTTGCCGCGCGCACTTGCGCTCGCTTAGTTAGTGACGACTCCGCACTAACCCCCCCCCTATTTTTTTAATGTATCGTAGGCAGTTTTAAATTACTAAGGTTGATAATTAGAAGAGTTTTTCAACCTTACTAACCTCACATATTCCTACTTAAGGCTTTAAAATTTATGCATTTACCTTGCTTTGCTACATTACCCCCGGTTGGTTTTTATCACTGATAGAGCACTAATTGGTACGGTTGAAATTCAAATAAGTTTTTCAACCTTAGTATAAGCATCCCCATACTTAAATAACTTAGTATAGAATTACCTTCTCACTAAGTAGTTTTAAACGTGTTTTCAAGGATTAGAGCGTCAAAAATTGTCATTACGAAAATTGCCCTTGGGCAATTCGTGGTGATCCAGCCAGACGAATCATTATACCTAAGCTTTGGTTGATGACTGGACTGCTTCACTCATTGCTTTTGTTTAGCAAGTGACAAGGCACTACCCCCCCTATTTTTTTGAAGTATAGCTAGTACAAAAATCGTCATCACGAAAATTGCCCTTGGGCAATTTGAAGTAATCCAGTTAGACTAATCCTCTACTATCAAGCTTCGCTTGATGACTGGGTTGCCGCGTCGCTTTCAGCTCTTCGCAAAGACGGTGCCCCCCTATTTTTTTAGAGTATAGTTAGCACAAAAATCGTCATCTGGATTGATAGTTTCAAAGCACTTACGGATGAAATTAGCAAAATTATGCTGCAAT
>JAQSWU010000048.1 GCA_029266475.1 Rickettsiaceae bacterium
TGTAGAATCAGCTTCATCCTTTGCACTTACGTTGCTACCCTTCTCGATTAGAAGTTTTACTACTTCTAAATGCCCCTTCTCAGCCGCCTCATGTAAAGCGGTGCGATCCCAACAACCCTTTGTGTTTACGTCAGTACCTTTCTCAATTAGAAGCTTCACTACTTCTAAATGCCCCTTCTCAGCCGCCTTATGTAAAGCTGTAGAAGCATCTTTACACTTATAACTTAGTCCTTTTGATGTAAAATTTTCTATTGAATCTATTTTTACCGCTTCGAATAATTGTTCTTTTAACCCTTCTCTTCGCTTAACTGATTTTTCTAAAGTATCATTTTTTTGCAGCAGATGCTTAACTCGTTCATTAGTATCCTCATCCAATTCAGCATTCTTTAAATTAAGCTCTAATTCCTTTAAAGTAAGTGGGTCTAATGCGTCTTTTTTAGTAACCGTCTTCTCCCGATGCCCCGTATGGACTATCTCCACTAACCCTTGGCTTATGCTGAGCTGTTTCACATAGTTAACCATATAATGTTGCGCTATGAACAAAGCTTTAGCTAGTATGTTATCAGCTACTTCCTTGTTTCCTAACGCATCAATGCCACTCGATGTCTTATTAAAGCTCTCTTCGTCTAATACTCTACTGTCTTTATGTATATATATAAGCTTCCCTAAATGCTTATATCCCATAGATTCTGAAGGTACGGTTGGTACTAAATCTTGATAATTAACTATTCGAAAGTAATTATTATTGAATAAGGTATTCGCTTCCAGTAGCGACCTCGCCTTACACCATAGTGGCTGCCCATAATTGTATAAGGTTATCCTATCTATGCTAACTCCTTGACCCTCTATCTCCATATTTAAGAGCTTACAATATCCTAAGCTTGCCATAGCCGCTCCAAGAGAATGACCAGTAATAAAGATTTTTGCTTCTTTGTGTGTTTGCAAATAATTTTTTATTATCTCTTTTAATGGCTTTTCTCCATTGTCTCCAACCTCATCCCAATGCTTCATTAAGGCTTTTAAAAAACCTCTGTGTACTGCTAACTGTTTACCATTAACCTCTATTGATTGTTCACGCATATTTGCATTACTAAGCCAGTTTATATTATGGTAAGTGCCCCTAAAGCTTATTATAATTTTGTCCTTATCATACATTACAACCGACTTAAAAAAATCGGTCTGCCTAACGTAGCATTCTTCTCCCTTAAAACCCCACTGTTTACCTATCTCGCTAATCTTGGTTTTACTTTGATAACAAAGGTTCGCAACTTCTCCTAAAGCCCTAGCGTTTTGCATACTAAAACCTACAGCTTTAGTGTCTATTAATAATTCCTTAGACCAATTTGGTAATAGTGACTCTGCTGCTCTAATACCTAAGTCCACATCGTAACTAACATTGTTGTCTATAAGATAATCTAAAAACTGTAAAATGCATCTTGCAGCCAATTCTTCCCAGTGTGCTGCTAATATTTGCTGCCCATGCTTATTGTACTTTTCTAACAACTCTTTTCTAGACACTCCGCTAATGGCAGACAGTACTTTTATAGATAAAGCTTCTAACTTACCTTTAGATTCCTCAACTGATTTACTTTTACCATCCATATCCTCTATTAATATCTCTTCTTTATAATACTGAACCATCCTGGCACAATAATCCTGGCTTACTTCGTCTATATGAGAGTTATTTATAAAATGGCTAGCCTTATGCTTGAATTCTTCTAGTTGTTGCTTATTAGCCAGAACACTATAGATACTACCAAACCCCGCCCCTAAAGCTGTTCCAACACTAGGGATTGAACTTAAGGTTTTGTTGATAACATTGGTAATAGGGGTTGTAGATATTGGAGGCTTAATAGTTAGTAAGCCAGTCGCTTCGCTTTTTAGTGCTGTTATGAAATCAGTAAACCTACTTTGTAGAAAACGGTAAAAGTCCTTATATATTTTCTCTAGCTCAGGATAGTCTTCCGCACAATCTTCTACTATTCTGAGGTTGCTTTTCTCTTTCCTTTCTTTCTCTATAGTTAAGCTTACCTTCGTCTCCAAATCTTTTTTCCTTTGTTGCCTCCTTCCATTATCTGACTCTTTCTCCTCAAGAGCTTTTTTATACTTTCCAATATCCCCAAAATCAGCACCATAATCTATAAGCAATTCTTTTATCTCTTCTAGATTCTTTATACCTTCTTCATTTAAATCATTTGTAGCTTGTTTCACCTCTGCAATTTTATCTAACACTATACCAAGGGCAGTTCTATCCGCGTGACCTAATTCCTTAGGCAGGGAGGTCCTTATATTAACATTCGCACCTGCTTCTAATAAGTATTTTACAATCTCTATATCCACCTCCTTTACAGCGTTATGTAATAAGGCATATCCATTACTGATCTTATTTATCTTAGATATTTCTAGCTCATTATTTTTAGGTAGGTAATCCCTCTTAAACCCTGTTAAGTTTTTGATGAAGGCACTTAAATCTAAAACTTTATCTGTTTTCATAATTGCTGACCTTATTTCAATTTAGCAATTACGAGGCTAACTAAAATCTTTTACAATTGCAATCGTAAATTAATATTAATTCATACTTTTAAGCAAAAAGGCTTTCCTCCTTAATGTTAAAGCATTTAAAGAAACGAAAGGAGAGAAAAGTATTATGCAGAAAAGACGCTTAAGATATATATATTTCTTAGAAACATAACTTTAAAAAAGGCAGAATAGGCTGGGTAAGTAAACAGGTGGTTACTCTTAATCCAAATCCTTTAATTAGCACGAAATATATTTGTACTGTTGGGAGAATTTCCTTAGAGAAGGGCTATACCTAATTAAGTATAATATTGACTAAAACCATTGATATTTTATCTCTAACAAAAATTCTCGCAACACTAGCGAAATTATAGCTTAAAACTATTCAACTGAAGGATAACCGTCAAGTTTCTCAGGGGACGTTCAATGACTATTATCCATATTAGAAGCTTTCCCAGTCACAAAAGAACCATGTAAAGCATCATTTTCACTAGAAAGAGGGAAATCTGTTGTTGCATTATTAGAAACCTTCTCTATATCCATACAAATCAATTCGGATAATCCATCCTCTAAAGCTTCCCAATTAATAGAACCCGTCTTATATCCTTTAACGAAATTACTAAAAATTGAGATTAAAATTTTATCCCTGTTTTGTACTTTAGTATATTGATTCTGTAATATATGGTTCTCCCTTTCTATCATATGTATTTTTTGCTCCGATAGTTCCTGGGCTGCTTCAACCTCATTTAGTTTTGCAATTATGCTATCATTTTTATCCACAAGCTTGCTCATTAACTTAAAAGTGGGTTGATCTTGCTGATCAGTGATTTCCTTTATCAAAAAATTAACTTTATTTATAGAATTTCGTGGTAAATAATTTTGAATATTTTTAAACACTTTACAAAAATCACTAAAACTATTTGCGTTAACTAACAAAGGTTCGATTAGATCAATTTCCTGTTTAGCATTGGTTTTTATTTTATGTATAAATTTTTGTAATATAATACCTTGACCCAATACCTCACCTTCATATTTATCCGGATTAGTTGCTGAAGGCCTCCTGCCTATAAGTCCTAGAAAGCTCTTTTCTCCCAAATAACTATTATCTGGTTGCGTTTTAAAGAAGTTATTACCGATGTTACCAGGGTCATCATTACTATTCTGCATTATTATCGTGTAAAATTCAGGATCATAAATTGCAACTAAATGTCCCTCAAGAGTGAATAAATCATCCTTAAACTCTTTATAGTCCTTTAAAAGGCTATCTTTGAGATTCTTGAGCATTAAATCATATTCTTTAACACACCTTTTCTGCTGGTCACTCATGTTATAGGAAGGGACGTCTATATTGTACTGGCTTATAAACTTTTCTATAGATTCAGGGAAAAGTTTTATACCCTTATAATAAAAATAAGAATTAAACAGATCTCCAATATAATTAATATTTTCATTTTTTGAAAAATAACCCACAATAGAGATCGTATTTGCATAACCATCTACAATAGCACGAAAACACCTATATAAATCGAGAACATTAATAATATCATCAAAGCCTTTCTCTTTAGCAAACTGTAAAATGAAATTATTAGTCCCTTGCATATATGATAAATGTATATTATGCGTTTTTAGTAATGCTTTAACAACGTTCGTATGGCCGTAGCTTATAGCCAATGTTAATGATGATCCTCCATCAGTACCCTTGTTTACATCCGCACCTTTAGCGATTAAAAGCTCGACTATTTCAATATGACCATTCTGGGCTGCCTTCATCAATGGAGTAGTCCCATCATTCATAGCCTTATTAACATCTTTGATTTTAGAAAGCAACAGCTTTACAATTCCCGTATGACCATTCTGAGCAGCCAAAATCAGTGAATTGGGTCCAGCAGCCAATAAGGCGGATAGTTTACTAAGTGCACTACTATCATTTTGATCTGTACTGTTACCCATACACTTATCTACGTCAGCTCCATTATTAATTAAAAGCTTCACTAGCTCTTCTTTTCCATCCCTGGATGCTATAATTAGTGGTGTAGCCCCATTATCCATAGCCTTGTTCACATCAGCCTCATGCTCAAGCAGCAGCTTTACAACTTCCACATGATCATTTTGTACCGCTAAAATTAATGGGGTAGCTCCATTATCCATAGCCTTGTTCACATCAGCTCCATCCTTAAGCAATCGTACAAAAAAGTCTACATCTCCAATTTCTGCAGCCACGATCAACGGAGTAGTTCCGTCATTCATACACGAGTTAACATCAGCGTTGTGTTCAAGGAATAATTTTACTTTCTCAATATTTTTATCGCGCCCTTGTGCCTTCATTTTCTTCTCCTACCTCTAACCTTTTCAAGTAGCATTAATTATCTCTAGATGATACTTACAACAATTTCGTTAGTAAAGTTTTATTTACTCTTTACACTATCAACAATTGTATAATCATACTAACGACAGTTAAGATAAAAATATTTATTGAAAGCATTTAAAAAAAAACAATTTAACGATTTGTGTAATTAAGCAAATGGGTACCATTAAAACAAAGTCTTAAACCAATACGGAATATATGTGATTAATCTTTTACAATTATTAGCACCGCGCTACTGAACTAAGGTATTTAAGAATTGTTTGGATCTAAAGAATAATCTTTGAGCTCTCCAGACAGCTCTGATGCCAATCCGTCTGAATCAAGGTCTAAGGCATTAAATTTCTGTGCCACCTCACTATCGCTCTCCTGTTCAATATCACTCGTGCTGTGGTTATAACTATCTGCGTCCTGGTTTAACCTTTGAGCAATTTCTTTCCATACTCGTTCAATTACTACTGGCGAATTATCAGGAGATAACGCTTGTTACACTTTAGAAAATTGCCAGTTTTTTTGGTCGAAACTTACTTCATAGGGTATAATCTCATTTGTATCTTTTATAGAGCATGGAAACCATTCTCTATGATTAGCAATAGCAACTATTATGATAGTGTTACGAGAATTTGCTTATCATACTTTAAGTAAAAAATTCTCGCAGCACTATCCTTAACTTTTATAGAGCATCATGATATGTAGGATCTACGTTTATCATACAACACACGCCGTTTGGTTTAATATCCTTATAGCCGGTTTCCCCACTAAGCATAGAGGTATCAGAGATCTCTTCTGGAGAGTCAATTTCATTAACAGTACCAATAGATTGGGTGAGTTTTGAGTGTTGATTACTTAAAGCATTATCATTAACAAATTTCTGATTAAATCCTTCAAAAAATTGTCTTAAGCTTAATAAACCTTGCTTAAGCTGATCTTCCATACTTTCGCTGCTTGTAAAGAAGTGTCTCTCTTGTTGTTTAAAAAAATCGACAAACTGCTCTAATTCCTTAACCTTCACTAAGTTCTCACTAAGCCTCTCTATAGTGTGCTTTTGCTCCTGAACCCTTTGCTTTAAACTTTCTATTTCCTTCTTCTGTTCACATATAGCAGCATAACTCGGTTTCACTAATTCCTCCTTCCATCCCTCGATGAAATTATCCACTAACCTCTTTATACTACAATTCAATACAAGCTTAGCAGGGTTATACAGCTTCTCAAAGTGCTCTAGGAATTCTTCATCTAATTCTGGAAATGCTATAGACAATCTTTCTAAAACGATCACCTTTAAGAATTTCTCTAATACTTTTCCTTTTCCTACCTCTTCATTACCCTTGAGCCCAAGTATATTATATTTATTTGAGCCGCTCATTACAGGTTCATAGACTTTGACCTCTTGTTTACCTTCTTTCGGTACCGTATCAGAACCTTCATTCTTAGCCTTTCTACCGATCCCTGACTGGTTGGCTATTCCTTTTTCTTCCATTATCTTAATAATATTGCTTACTTTATCAGGCTGAAACTTATCTACTAAGTAATATTCAAGATGTATTAATGCTTCTTCTGCTTCTATCTTTTTCTTGGTTATTTTCTCCTTAACTTCGCTTAGCATTAAGCTGTAATCTTCTCCTTTTTCTTTTATCTCTTCTTTAGCATCCGCATCTACTTCTATAGCCAATTTCTTAATATAAGTATTTATCGTATGACAATTCAGCTTTAATCCTTTGTTAAGCAAATAAACTTCGAATAATTCTTTAGCAAAATTCCTATCCTCACTTGTATTGATAGCTTCTAAATACTTTTGTTGGTTATTACCATCTAACAAGTCATAAAGGCCTTTGTAAATACTCAGAACATTAAATACTTCTGTTGCCCCTAATTTTAAAGCAAATTCGAATATATCCTCCCCTGAACCATTGCACTGGCTTAAATCTGCTTTAAATGTTTTTAGTAATTCCTTTATTATATTAATATTTATCGATTTAGTACTAATATACGCTGTAGCCAAAAATAATATAGGGTCTCCATTGGAATCAGCCTGGTTTACATTAATTCCTTTCTCAATAAGCAGCTTTACTATACCAAGCTTGTCATTAATAATAGCAGATTCAAAAGGGGTTTCTCCATACTTATCAGCTAGGTTGATATCAGCGCCATGGTCTATTAATAGATTTACTATCTCAACATTCCCACATTGAGCATACCAGGTTAAAGGTAGGTATCCATTAATCTCAACTTGATTTACTTCCATTCCATTTTCTAACAAGGATGTTATTATCTTAAAGTGCGAGTTATTAAAGGCTTCTTTAAAAGGACTATTCCCATATACATCAGCTAGATATATATCAGCACCATTCTCTATTAAAATCTTTGATACCTTAGTTTGGGCATTCTCTACAGCTATCAATAATGGAGATGAATTATCTTCATCAGTTTTATCTATCTTCGCACCCTCCATAACCAATATTTCTACAATTTCTGTATATCCTTCTTGCGCCGCATAATGTAAGGGGGTATACCCAAAGTTATTAGATTCATCTATATCGGCTCCTCCTTTAATTAATACCTCAGCTATCTCCTTATACCCTTTTTGAGCAGCAAGCATTAATGGTGTGCATCCTTCATCATCACCCTTATCTATATCTACTCCATGTTTTATCAATAGCTTTACTACCTCTTTATGTTTCGCAAGAGTTGCTAACATTAATGGGGTGCAACCATCACTACTACACCTATTCGGATTCGCTCTTCCTCCTAATAACTTTTTCATGATTTCTAAATATCCATTGTCTGCTGCATAGTGTACCGAAGTGAAGCCTTGACTATCAGCTTTATCAATGTCTGCACCCCTTCTAATCAATAACTCTACTGCCTCCTGGTACCCTCCTTGTACAGCAATCATTAGCGGAGTCCAACCCTTTTTTATAATCGTGTTTACTTCTGCACCTTTATTAAGTAGAATTTCTACGGTTTCTGTATCCTTATAGTGGATAGCGGTAATCAATGGTGTGGCACCATTACTTGCTTGAGTGTTTAAATCTATAGAGGGAAAATTGTACAAGAGGTAATGTATTGCATCGCTAAAACCCTCATAAACTAATATATGTAATAAGTTGAAAGTAAACCTTTTATTTTCCAGGCTTACTTGTAACTCATCATGGATTATAAATTTATATGATGAAATAATATCTTGAAAATTTACTAGATCCTTTTCCAAGATTGCATTATACAAATTTTGCGCAACGGGGTTTGAACTAATAATAATCATCTTAGGCTTCAGCCCAACTCCTGTAAGCTCGTCAGTCGTAGAGATCTCAATATTTTTAGAGGAAAGTTTTTCTTTCTTCATACCTTTAACAAAACCAAAATCATATAGTTAAACTGTATATCAATTGTATCAACCATTAATTAGTTGTAAAGTGATTTTATTATTCCTTACGCTTTTTTAATAAAACGCAAGCTATTACTCACTTTAGGTATAGGATAAAGGCGTAGAGACCAATCACACTTGATCACTATGAAGGATGTCGTAGTTCATGCCGATAGCCTTGCTAATAACAATGGCCTCAACCTCTTCTTTTCCAGGCTTAATATAATCTCCGGAATTATACCCCTCTCCTTCTTCCTTTGTAACCGCTTCATCAAGCTT
>JAQSWU010000049.1 GCA_029266475.1 Rickettsiaceae bacterium
ACTATCTGAAAAGCTTCTAAGAGCCTATGATAATCATAAAAATGAACCTAGCGTAATTGAACGCCTTAATGAGCATAAAGCTAGCTTTGAATCTTACCTAGATTATAAGAAATCTTATCTAGCTGAACATCCTGAGCATAATCTTTCAGAGATACCAAATGAGATACTTCCTAAGTTAAACTTACTGTTCTCTAATTTGTTGCAGCTTGAGGGTATGAATGAGTATCAATCAGTATTTGATGAGGCTCCATTATTAGAAGAATCTATATTATTTTATAGTTTAAATCCTAACTACCAACTTCCAGGTAGCCTTACTGATATAGGCCAGTAAGCAGCCTTAGTAATTTTAGCTCAGCTCGCCTCTTCTTTCTTAGAGGCGAGTCCTATAAAACAAGGTTGAGCAATAAGCACCAACAAGGCTAGTTCCAATCAACCTACTATAGTAGTAGGTTGAAGTTACTCGTTACCCTATGAAACATAACACAAACTGCTTAGTGGAAAGCGAACTCTATACTATAGTGAAATTAGTTGAGTTGTGGCACTAGAAATAACGAGCGCAGAGTATGAGTAATACGTAAGCGAGGAATGACGACGTACCACACTTTAAATAAATTTACTATAAATTACTTAAGCAATAGTATAGTTTAACCATGATTGGAAATACCTTCGCTTTTTCAACCGCGCTAGTATGAAAAAATAGGGGGGGGGTCAAAATTGCAACTTATGGTTGAAACTTTTAAAGAATAACCCTCTAGCCAGTATAAACGCGTCGTTCTAGCAGAATTTAGGCCGATGATTTTTTAAATTATACCTAACGTATACCCAAGTAATTTGAAGGGTTGGGTAGGAAGACGAGGGGCGAGCACCACCGAATACGAATAGTATTTGAGGAGCGTCGCTCCCGAAGTCTGACGCCCCCAACACTCGAAGTACGATGGATATATATGAAGAGTTGGAGAGCGCAAGTTCAACTTAAAGAAGATCTAGGCACCGCGGAGCACTCACAAGAAGCGTACTTTATGCGTATGTAACGCGCAAAGGCAAGCAACAACGAAGCTTGTTTAAATCAAATTACTTAATGCAAAATTCAATTTGGTAACATTAACCTTTTCAGTGGTGAAAAAAGGAGGAATTGGATTCTCTTTTAAATTTTCAATTAATTTAAATAATTGCTCTTCCCTTACACCTAAAGCTTCAGAGACCCTCTTTACTTGAGCTTTAGCTGCGGCTACTGAAATATAAGGATCAAGGTTACTGCCGGAAAAGGCGGACATTTCAATGGGCATTACTGTACTATAATATTTATTTAAATCTTTGCGAGCGTTTCTAGTATCAAATATAAATTCTTCATCGTAAAATGGAGTAGATGCTTCAAAAGAAGAGCTTATCCTAGGTCTTGCATGAAAATATTTCTCGGAAGTAAATTTCTGGCTTAAAAGAGCGGACCCTTTTATGGTGCTTCCATCCATTAACATAGAGCCTTTAGCCTCATAAGGAAAAAATATACTACCTATAAGATGGAGAAAAAAATTATATAAACCTCCAATTAACAGCCCACAAATTATGAAAGTTTTAAGGCTCTTTATAAGATCAGCAATCATACAAGTCCTAATGTTACAATTAAGGTATCAAGCAGTTTAATGCCAACTGTTGGTGCAACTATACCAGTGCAGCCATAAAGAATAAGATTACGCCAGAACAGACGCTTAGTTAGTATTTTTTTGTTATTATTTAAAGCAAGAGGCGTAAGACCTAGTATTATAATGGCATTGAAGATTAACGATGCAAGTATTGTGCTCTCTAAACTGTGCAACCCTGAGTAATTGAATATAGCTAGATCAGGGAAACTAGTGCTAAATAAAGCGGGTATAATAGTAAAATATTTAACTATATCCGATGTTAAAGAGAAAATTGTTAGCGCCCCTCGCTTGACAAGCATGCTTTTAGCTATTTCTCTTAAATATAATATTTCACTTAAGTCATTCTCAGTTAATATAACATTTGCTGCTTCTAAAGCATATTCATTAGAATTTTCAAAGGCAACTCCGAGATCCGCCTTGGCTATTGCAGGGGCGTCATTCGCTCCATCGCCAATCATAGCCACAGTATAGCCATGATTCTGTAAGTTTTTGATGAAAGTAAGCTTTTTATTTGGGGTAGTCTCCGAATAATATGCATGCACCCCAATTTTCTTTGCAATATAGGAAGACGTCAGCTCGTTATCACCACTTAGCATAATAGTTAGCATATTATGCTCTTTAAAAATATCGATCTGTTTCTTCAGCCTTCGCTTAATTTTATCTTGCACATGGACAACCCCAAGTATCTGCTTATTCTGGGTAACAAGCATTGGCGTTCCACATTCAGCTGCAATCTCTTTTTTAATTTCAAGCAGCTCATTATCGAGTTCTAATAACTTTATGCCAAGATATTCACAAATCCCTGAATAGGCGCCTTTTCTTATCTCTAAACTTTTGTAATTACATCCACTTATCCTACTTGTAGAGGAGAAATCTAAATTTTCATATTGTTCGAAATCTATATCTTCATCGGTAAATTTATATTTCTGCTTAGCAAGCGTTATAATAGACTCCCCTTCTATTGTTCTATCCTGCAGAGAGGCCATAAAAGCTGCTTGAGCTAGATCTTTTATAGAATTCTTGCCATATGGCAAGAATTCTACAGCTATTCTATGCCCCTCAGTGATTGTTCCAGTTTTGTCGAAAACTACAACATTTATATCTAAAGCAGTATCAATTGTGAAACTATCTTTTAATATTATATTTTTCTCTTTTAGTATATTAGCGCCCGAGGTAGAGATTACTGGAAGCAAGCCTGATATAGTGGTAGGTATTAGCGTCACTGTTAGAGCTATCAAGTATAAAATTGGTATCTCGATTCCAATATATGATGCTAAAAATTTAAGACTTATGCTAATTGCAATAAATAATATAGAAAGTCCAATAATCAAGCTTTGTAAAGCTATTTCAAGTGGAGATTTCTCTCTATTAATATATCGCATAAACTTAGATATATTGGTGAAAATGGAATAAGGCTTTAAATCGTGAATTTTAATCACTAATTTGTCAGACTCAACAATACTCCCCTCTTTCACTTTATTTTGGAAAGTTTTAGTTGATTTAAGCACTGGTTTTGCTTCACCTGTAATGTCTGATTCATTAACAAAGCCCTGCCCCCATACAATCAACCCATCTTGTGGAACGGTTTCTCCTGCTTCAAGTATTACAAGATCGCCCTGCCTTAACTTATTTGCTGAGATCTCGGCATAATAATCAAGGTTTTTAAGGCTTCTAAGCTTTTTTACCATTAACTTAGGCTCTTCTTCAAGAGCTGCTTGACTTTTTGGTTTAGCTTGCCAATTAGCAATTGTCTCTGCAATAGTGGCAGCGAACAAGGTTGCCCAAAGCCAAAAAGTCAATAAAAAGAAATAAGATATATGTTTACTGCCGATGAAACAGTGATAGATAAAAATAATAATAGCGCTAACTGCTGCAATCCAGACTAAAAATAAAATAAAGTTTTGCGCCATGTATCGAGGGTTTAACCTCCATAAAGCATCTTTTAAAATGGATTTTACCTTATTAAATCTTGTAATTGGGTTAGCCATTTTATTAATCTGTTATAGAACGCAAGTTAACGAACTCAAGTACCGGTCCGAGAAGAAGTATCGGGAAGAAAGTCAACGCCCCCATCAATAGAATCATGAAGGATAAGAGTACGCAGAACTCTAAACCTGAAGTTTTCACGTTGGAACTATCAACAATTTTAATTTTTTCTGCTAAAGATCCAGCAACTGCAAGCGCATAATAGATGGTTGGAAACCGCCCTATCAGCATTGCAATTGCCCCAAGTATATTCACATAATCATTATTATTATTCATCCCATTCATGGAAACACCGTTATTACTAAAAAGGGACGAAAAATTAAAGGCGAGCGCGCTAATAGCTCTTGGACCATTTTGCTTGATGAAATCGTCAGCATTGGGTAGAGCTAAGCTTAAACTTATGAACAACACTACCCCGATTGGAAATATTAAAGAAGAAATAATAATATAATTAATTTCTTTAATAGAAATTTTTTTGCCTAAAAATGTTGGTGGCTGGCCTACTATTAACCCCCTAATGAAAACTGTAATAATGATGTAAATTAGCATTGTAAAGAAGCCTGAGGCTACGCTATCAAGAATAAACTTCCCTATTATGAGGTTACCAAGCAAGCTAAAGATACTAAGCGGCGAATATGCATCGATTATAGCATTTTGTGAGCCAAGAGATGTTGCTGTCGCAAGAGTTGTCCATAAAATCGAAGGCGCGCGCTCTTGTAGCAACTCTTTACCGAGAATGTTAAATTTTTCCTGTTCATCTACATTTAAGAAGTAAGTGAAGCCATAATTTACCTCGGAATAATAAGTCAGACAAAAGCTTATAGTAATAAAAAACATTATTATACCATAAAGGGTCCAACTAAGTTTAATATTTTCTACGATATAACCATAAGTAAAAACAAGCGATACCGGGAGAAGCAATATTAGTAAAAGTTGTATTAGCATAGCTACTTGAGTTGGATTTTCAAAAGGGTGAGCCGAAGCAGCATTAAATATGCTCCCGCCATTGGATGCTAAAACTTTTATTGCTATTTGCCCTGCTGCTGGGCCAATAAAAATATTGTTTTTTACTCCTTCAAGGTCAGTAAAGCTAATATTTTGCGAAAAATCGTGTGGTACTCCTTGAGATATAAGGATAATAGCGGTAAAAAATGCAAATGGCAGGAGAACAAACAATTGCGCCCTTATATAATCAACATAAAAATTACCAATATATGCACTCCTTTCGTTATTCATGCCTCGAGTAAAAGCTATGAAAACAGCAATGCCTGTACCTGCTGCTAGAAAGTTTTCCAGCATGAGACCAAGGACATGGCTTATATAATTCAATTCTGTTTCCGGGTTATGGCTTTGCCAAAAACTATTAGTAACAAATGATACTGCGGCGTTAATAGCGGCTGGTATTGATAATTCTTCTGCATTTAATTCCCATAAATAATTTTGGAAGTATAGAATTAGGAATGTTATCACCAGACATAAAATATTAAAAACCATAAGGCTTTTGAAATATTGAAGCCAGGTTTGCTCCGTAGGGTTTCTAAGCAGCCTCAAAATAAACGATTCAATATTATATAGAGGTTTTAGAAGCATTGTTCTTTTATTACTATATACAAAAGAGACATACTTCCCGAAGAGCGGGGCTAGAATGCTTAAGGCCAAAAAATATAATATCAACGAGAGAATCATTATATTTATTCCCCTAATCAACAAATCGTATTAAATTGGGAGTTGTTGGCTCCGGGGGGGTTTAAGGGCTTCTTCACTCCGCAACCGAGTATTAATGTAGTTATAATAAGCAAAGGAAAAATTTTTGTCATATATTTCATGAATTTTTAATCAAAACCTTGTCATCTTTAAGTAAATATATAATTTTAATATATAATGAATTTAGATAATATATCTTTAAGCATAAGATGATATATAAGCAAATATGATGAATTAATTATAAAATAACATTTACCTAACATAAAGTCACCTTATGAGCAAGCTTATAATATTGTTTTTACTAGGATCATTGATTGGAATATCACACGCCAGCCCTTATGATTCAGCTGCAACAGAGGGACAAAACTTAGTGCAATCAACAGAAAAGCTTGATTCTTATAAGCCCTTCGCCTTTATAGATAAATATTTAAACTCCTCAACTGATGGTGAATATTCCAAAATTAGCCATAAACAAGTTTGCACTCATATTGATAAACATTTTTATAATGCATCTTCTGAGCAAGTAGTAAAAGAAGTTAAAATTGATGATAAGTTTTTAAATGAAAACGAGGCTGAAGAGAAACCGAAGTCGTCAAACAAAAACCATAAGGAAGCCTCAAGTAAGGCGATAGCTAAACCCTATTGGAAAATCAAGTATTTAAATAATCTTTATGTACCTGAAGATATAGCTGTTTACGATAAAGATGGCAAAGAGCATTATTTTGATGAATTTGATAATAAAACTTTGCTTATTATATTTTGGGCAACCTGGAGCTCTTCAAGCTTGCAGGATATGCCAGCGCTTGATGATTTTAAAAAAGACTTTAGAAAGCTACCTTTTGAGATTATTCCGATATCTGTAGATTATCAAGATCCCAAAATTATATATGATTTTTTCCAAAAAAATAATATTAGGCATTTAGTAGGTTATCATGATAAAAATAATAAACTATTTAAAGAACTCTCAGTAATAGGCTTACCTACTGCTTTCTTAGTAAGTACTGAAGGGGAAATATTACTGTCACTACAAGGCCCGATCAATTGGTACGATGATGAGGTAAGAGAGTTGATAATGTCAAATATTAAAGTTGACGCTCCTTTACCTAAAAATAGCTATCAAGATAAATCTTTGAATTATTCAGTTAGAGCTATTGACAATAAAAATAAAAAACCTAACACTATAGGAGTTAAAACCACACAGGAAATAGAGAAAGAAAATTTAAATAAGGCTCCTTTAGACAAACAAGGAATTCAAAATAATAACGAAGCAAGAGAAAATAATGACAGTAAGCATAAGAACCAGAAAAACAACTAATTTGAATACAGCAAGTGCTATTATAGATAATAAATATTCTAGTAGCAAACTTGATCAGCTTTTATCTTTCTTACCATTTGAAAAATTTAGGAACCCACCTGCCACCATTGGGGTCATTAGACTTGCAGGCGCTATAGGCAGTGCTCCGCAGCTCAGAAGCGGCCTATCTCTTGAAGGTTTAAATAGCACAATTGAAGATACTTTTAAACTACCTAGGCTTAAAGCTGTGTGCCTTAGCATTAATTCTCCTGGTGGGTCGCCTGTGCAATCAGAGCTAATAGCAAACCGTATTAGAGAGCTTGCCGAAGAACATAAAATCCCTGTTTATAGTTTCATCGAAGATGTTGGAGCTTCAGGAGGATATTGGCTTGCTTGTATTGGAGATGAAATTTATGCATCAAAAAGTTCGATCATAGGAAGTATAGGGGTAGTCTCTGCAGGTTTTGGTTTCAATGAGGCCATAAAGAGGTTAGGAGTAGAAAGGCGTCTATATACGCAAGGAAAGAATAAGTCGCTACTTGATCCATTTTCACCTGAAAGGAAAGAGGATGTAGACATCATCAAAAAAATTCAAAGCGATATACACCAACATTTTATTGATTATGTAAAAGAGAGAAGAAGAAACCGCATCACCCAAGTGGATGAGCTTATATATACTGGCGAGGTTTGGGCTGGAGAAATCGCTAAAGATTTTGGCTTAATCGATGGAATAGATAATCTTTATAGCTTTGTAAGGAAAAAATTTGGTAAAAATATAAACATTAAGCATATGAACCAAAAGCAATCTTGGCTAAAAAGACGCTTAGGATTAAGCCTTGGCTCACCAATAGATGAATTAATTAGTTACATCGAAGGCAAGATTCAAAGTAGGAAAATTGGGTTATAATAATTTTTAAGCAGGTAGCCATTTTATCTTCAGGAAGTATCACTTTTTTACTGTATATAAGTATATAAGAAATTACTTAGTGGAAAGCCTACGATACATTAAACTGTTCAAAGGGATAAATAAACTTATTGCACGGTTGGAAAAGCCTTTGGTGTTTCAACCGTACTAATAAGTACTCTATGAGTGATAATAAATAATCGTAGGGTATATCTAAGCGAGGCGGATGCTTAAATTTCGAAACATTAAATATAATTATGAGTGCTACTACGGTTGATATAGGCTTTGGAGTTTCAGCCGTGCTAAGAAGTGCTCTATGAGTAATAAAACCAACCTGGAGGTAATGTATCAAAGCAAAACGGATGCATAAATTTCTAAGCCTTAAGTAGGAATATGTGAGGTTAGTACGGTTGAAGAAGGCTTTGAAGTTTCAATCGTACTAATAAGTACTCTATGAGTAATAAAAACCTACCTGGAGGTAATGTATAAAAGTAAGGCAGATGCTTTAGTTTTAAATGTTAAGTATTAATAGGGTGGTGGTACGGGTGAAATACTCTTATAATATTCAATCATAATATTTTGGCCATGCCTACTATATTTCAAAAAAATAGGGGGGGGGTCGAAAATTTACTACCTTAGGTTGAAACTTTGTAATATAGATTAATATGTTAACCGTTTTGTCATTTTCTCAAAAGTTTGTAAAAAAATAGGGGGGGGTTAAAATTTACTACCATAGGTTGAAACCTCCATGGAATTACCCTGCAGCCTAGGTAAACCGATCGCCTCAGCGGTACCTGGCTTGCCATTCATAGCTATAGTAAAGACAACATTGTTATATTTAACTCAAAGGCGAGTAATAACGACGCCAATTCTTCAAGTTAACAAGTTTAGTGATTTCAGTTGGACTCGTCTCTAGGCGCGAGGAGTCGACGCCTATAAAGTAAGGTTGAGCGA